>NZ_VATT01000001.1:0-174460 GCF_005781225.1 Escherichia sp. E4736
TCCGGCCCCCGCAACCAATTATTGAACATCCTAACGGGTGTTTTTTTGTTTCTATTCTCCCATAAAAAAAGCGCCATTCAGCGCCTTTTTATCATCCTCTTCTCGCCAGCGTCGCCCCATCGGCAAAATACGCTTTAATTCCCGCAAGAATAGACTCCGCAACTTCCTGCTGGAAAGTCGCCGTTTTCAATTTGCGTTCTTCCTCAACGTTACTGATAAACGCCGTTTCGACCAGAATGGAAGGAATATCTGGCGCTTTCAGCACAGCAAACCCGGCCTGCTCAACCTGATTCTTATGCAGTTTGTTGATTTTCCCCAGCTTATTTAGCACGGCCTTACCAAACTTCAGGCTGTCGGCAATGGTCAACGACTGCACCATATCGAACATGGTGTGGTCGACATAGCGGTCGCCGCTTTTGCTCACACCACCAATCAAGTCCGAGGCGTTCTGGGTTTGTGCCAGATATTTTGCCGCAGTACTGGTTGCGCCTTTGGTAGAGAGCGCAAACACCGAGGAACCGCTCGGCTGGCGACTGGTAAAGGCGTCGGCATGAATAGAGACAAACAAATCAGCACGCTGTTTCTGTGCTTTTGCTACGCGCACTTGCAACGGAATGAAGATGTCTTCATTACGCGTCATGTAAACCTTCATATTGCCCTCTTTCTCGATCAGAGAGCGCAGACGGCGAGCTATTTGCAATACCACGTCTTTTTCGCGCGTTTTGTATTTCCCCACCGCGCCGGAGTCTTCGCCGCCGTGGCCAGGGTCGAGCATAATGACAATCGGACGATCGCGCCCGGCCTTGCCTGGCTGTGGGCCACTCTGCGCTGGCGGCACCTGCTTTTCGAGGTCGCCTTTGTTGTAATCTTCCAGCAGCGCCAGCAATGGGTCTTGCATGTCCTGAGCATTGGCCGGATAAAGGTCCATCACCAGACGTTCTTTAAACCCGGCGACCGGCGCGAGGGCAAACATCTGCGGTTTTACATTTTGCTTTAACTCAAAAACCATCCGCACGGTTTGCGGATCAAATTGGCCGACGCGTGCCGACTTGATGAACGGGTCGTCAGCGCGGATTTGCGCAGCCATCCCTTTGAGCACCGAGTTCAGGTTTACATCTTCGATATCCACCACCACGCGTTCAGGGTTACTCAACGCGAACTGCTTATATTTCAGCTGACGATTTGATTCTACCGTCACGCGGGTGTAGCTGGACGCAGGCCAGACGCGCACCGCCACGACCTGGCTGACCGCAGCCAGACTCACCTGGCTTACGCTCAATAGCCACATGGCGCCCGCGCCTTGCAGTAAACGACGACGGCTGATTGCAGTGTTGGATCCTGACATGCCTCTCCCGAGCAAAAGAAATCTAAGCTGTGTAACAAGTAAACGACCAATTTGACCGGAAACTTTAGCGAAAGACGCATAATCTGTCATCTATAAAACGGTAAACATTCTATTTATATTCACGGTATTACTGATAAAAAAGTCGCACTCGCATAAAATTTGCACTTGCGCACGGCGAAAAAACAGAATAAAAATACAATAATTTCGAATAATCATGCAAAGAGGTGTGCCGTGGTAAAGGAACGTAAAACCGAGCTGGTCGAGGGATTCCGCCATTCGGTTCCCTATATCAATACCCACCGGGGAAAAACGTTTGTCATCATGCTCGGCGGAGAAGCCATTGAGCATGAAAATTTCTCCAGTATTGTCAATGATATTGGGTTGTTGCACAGCCTCGGCATCCGTCTGGTGGTGGTTTATGGCGCACGTCCCCAGATCGACGCAAATCTTGCAGCGCATCACCACGAGCCGCTATATCACAAGAATACGCGCGTGACCGACGCCAAAACGCTGGAGCTGGTGAAGCAGGCTGCGGGTACGTTACAACTGGATATTACCGCTCGCCTGTCAATGAGCCTCAACAACACGCCGTTGCAAGGCGCGCATATCAACGTCGTCAGCGGCAATTTTATTATTGCCCAGCCGCTGGGCGTGGATGATGGTGTGGATTACTGCCATAGCGGGCGCATCCGGCGGATTGATGAAGAAGCGATTCATCGCCAACTGGACAGCGGTGCGATTGTGCTGATGGGGCCGGTGGCGGTTTCGGTCACTGGCGAGAGCTTTAACCTGACCTCGGAAGAGATTGCCACTCAACTGGCCATCAAACTGAAAGCTGAGAAGATGATTGGTTTTTGCTCTTCACAGGGTGTCACTAATGACGACGGTGATATTGTCTCCGAACTTTTCCCTAACGAAGCGCAAGCGCGGGTAGAAGTCCAGGAAGAGAAAGGCGATTACAACTCCGGTACGGTGCGCTTTTTGCGTGGCGCAGTGAAAGCCTGCCGCAGCGGCGTGCGTCGCTGTCATTTAATCAGTTATCAGGAAGATGGCGCGCTGTTGCAAGAGTTGTTCTCACGCGACGGTATCGGTACGCAGATTGTGATGGAAAGCGCCGAGCAGATTCGTCGCGCAACAATCAACGATATTGGCGGTATTCTGGAGTTGATTCGCCCGCTGGAGCAGCAAGGTATTCTGGTGCGTCGTTCTCGCGAGCAACTGGAGATGGAAATCGACAAATTCACTATTATTCAGCGCGATAACACGACTATTGCCTGCGCCGCGCTCTATCCATTCCCGGAAGAGAAGATAGGTGAAATGGCCTGTGTGGCAGTTCACCCGGATTACCGCAGTTCATCAAGGGGCGAAGTTTTGCTGGAACGCATTGCAGCCCAGGCGAAGCAGAGCGGCTTAAGCAAATTGTTTGTACTGACTACGCGCAGTATTCACTGGTTCCAGGAACGCGGATTTACCCCGGTGGATATTGATTTGCTGCCGGAGAGCAAAAAGCAGTTGTACAACTACCAGCGTAAATCAAAGGTGTTGATGGCGGATTTAGGGTAAGCGATGGAAATCGCCAGATGCGACATGCGTAACACTCGTAGGCATGATAAGACGCACATGCGTCGCATCAGGCAATCACATTTATCCCCGCGAACCAAACAACGCTGCCAGCCCGCTACGCCGCTCGGTGCGCGTAGCGATTGCCGCACTTAAAATGCGTTCATCGGCATACAATGACAAACGCCGACGCGCGCGGGTCACCGCGGTGTAAACCAGCTCTCGCGTTACTACCGGCGTGCGTTGGCTCGGTAAAATCAACGCCGCATGGTCGAACTCCGATCCCTGCGATTTATGTACTGTCATCGCCCACGTGGTTTCGTGCTCCGGCAGGCGACTCGGTTGCACCGACTTGATATTGCCATCCGGCATTGCAAACCAGACGCGCGTCCCCTGCCCGCGATCCAGAGCGACACCGATATCACCATTAAACAACCCAAGCGCACTGTCATTACGGGCAATCATCACCGGCCGGCCTTCGTACCAGCGCGAGTGCGGATGACGATGAATTTTGCGCTTCTGTTGCATAAACTGTTCAATTCGCTCATTCAGTCCTGCCACGCCAAACGGCCCTTCCCGCAGGGCGCACAAAAGCTGATACTCATTGAACGCCTGAATGATTAAATCCGGCTCGGCACGTGCCTGAAGCAGATCCAGGTAGCGTCCGTAACCCGCAAGAGCTTCCTCAAGCATCGCAATATAATCTTCGCCGCTCTGTAAAAGTCGTTTTTCGATATCAGTAAAATCCTGCTGAAAAACGGTTTTCACTGCCGTTTTATCGCCGCGATTAATAGCCGCCGCAAGCTGACCAATGCCAGAGTTGCTGCCGAAACGGTAACTCTTTTGCAGCAGGCAGAGACTATCGCGCAGTGATGCCGCTTCTGTGCCGCTTCCCGCCGGAACATGGCTTCCCGTCAGGCGGCTCAACTGCCCGGCACGCTCTGCGGTAAAGCCCGCATTGGCATAAGCACAGATATCGCCCAGCACAGCTCCAGCCTCAACGGAGGCCAGTTGATCGCGATCGCCGAGGAAGATCACTCGCGCATGATCGGGCAAGGCATCGATCAGCCGAGACATCATAGGCAGATCGATCATTGACGCTTCATCCACCACCAGCACATCAAGATGCAGCGGGTTACCCGCATGATGGCGTAAACGCTGGCTACCTGGCTGCGCGCCCAGGAGGCGGTGCAAGGTGCTGGCGTCTTCTGGTATGCGTTTCTTTTGTTCATCGGTCAGCGGTAACTGGCGCAGAGCCTTGCCGAGAGATTCTGTTAAGCGTGCGGCAGCTTTCCCCGTTGGCGCAGCCAGGCGGATACGACAGCGTTCACCGTCGGCCATCTGAATTAACGCAGCCAACAACTTCGCCACGGTCGTCGTTTTACCTGTGCCGGGGCCGCCGGAAATTACCGAAATGCGCCGCGTCAGTGCCACTGCTGCCGCCACTTTTTGCCAGTTAACTTCATCACCAGGCGGAAAGAGTTTATCCAGCGTTTGCGCCAGCAACGCTTCATCCACCTCGATGGCATGATTCACCTCATTGAAGAAGCGCGCCACCGTACGCTCGTTACACCACATGCGATTCAGATAAAGGCGATCGCCACAGAGGATCATCGGCGTTGGTTCATCTCCCCGGCTGACCGCTTGTGAAGCCAGCAAGCATTCTTCCCAATTTTGTAGCTCACCGATTTCACTGACACAGGTCGCCAACAGCGGATGCGACGCCTCGTTATTTTCCAGTCGTGAAAGCGGCAAACAGACGTGTCCCTCTCCGGCATCATGACTTAGCAGTGCCGCCGCGAGGGTGACGGCAGGATGTTCATCTCCCGCCACGGTCAGGGCAAATTGCACATCCAGCGGGCGTAGCTGTTTGTGCTCCACAGCTTCCAGTAATTGCTTTTGCAATTTCATTACGCCTCCTCCAGGGTCATACCGGCAAACATCTCATCCATCAGGTCAATCAACTCGGCGTTGGGTCGGGTCGCGTAGATCCCTTGTTGCGGATGTTCTTTATCAACGCCACGCAGGAACAGATAGATAACGCCGCCAAAGTGACGATCATAGTCGTAATCAGCAATGCGATGGCGCAGATAACGGTGCAGCGCCAGGGTATAAAGCTGATATTGCAGATCATAGCGGTGTGCCTGCATCGCCGCTGCCATAGCCTGTTGGGTGTAAGCCGAACTGTCTTCACCCAACCAGTTGGATTTATAGTCGAGCAGGTAATAACGCCCTTCGTGGCGAAACACCAGGTCAATAAAACCTTTTAACATGCCGCGCACCTGCATGAACTCCAGCGGCGGGCAGCCTGCGGATAGCGGGTCAAACTGGCGGATTAACGTATCAAGCTGACTGGCGATAAGCGGTTCACTAATCGGCAGATAAAACTCCATCTCCACCTGTTTATCGCGGTCGGAAAGCTGATTCAGGCTAACACCCGTTTCATTGAGTGGTGCCTGAAGAATAGCGGTGATCCACTCAGTTAACACAGGTTCCCAGTGCGCTTCAAAACCGCCAAGCTCCAGTTTTTCCCGCACCCAGTTCGGGTCAACCGGCTGGGTAAAATCCAGGTCTTCAAACAAACTGTGCAAGAACGTCCCCGGTGACGCACCGCGCGGAAACTGATGTGGTGTTAACGTCGGTTCTTCAACGACGCTGGCAACGCCTGCAGCATCGACATCCAGCCGAGGCATCAGATCCTGGGCGATACCGTGACCACGCTGTTGCAAACCAGAGTAGCTGGTGACGCGCCAGTTATCGCCGGGCAATCGTTGTAACGTCCTGGCATTCAGTTCTGCAGTTAAAGCATCATTAACCTGCCATGGCTGGTTATCACTGGTTTGTGCCGTTTGCCAGGCTATGTCATCATCGCACAATGCTTCAATACAGGCGCGAAGCCCTGCCGCATCTTGCGGTTCTCCTTTTTGCAGCAAGCGCCCGAGCGCACTTTGATGAACGTCGGTGTCACCTTTTTTATCGCCACGACGGCGCACCAGCGGCGCAACACCGAGACTGCAATGCCAGACCGAACGCGTGAGCGCCACGTAAAGCAAACGCAGATCTTCAGCCAGACGTTCGGCTTCAGCGAGATCTACGCTTTCTGGCGCAGCGTTAAGATCCAGAACTGCTTCAAACGAGCCTCGATCGTGATAGAACGCCTGATCCTGTACACGGAAATTGGTGATAAACGGCAGCCAGACCAGCGGATATTCCAGCCCTTTCGATTTGTGGATCGTGACGATCTGCACCAAATGTTTGTCGCTTTCGAGGCGCATTTGTTGGCTGGAGGCATTACTGTCTGGCTCAAGGATATGTTGCGATAACCAACGTACCAAAGCATGTTCACTTTCCAGCTGCGTTCCCGCTTCTTGTAGCAGTTCGCTGATATGCAAGATGTCAGTAAGACGCCGCTCGCCACCGGCCGTTGCCAGCAGGTTTTCTGCAATGTTGCGCGCCGACATCAGCGCTCGCAGCATTGGCATGACGCCGCGTTTGCGCCAGATTTGCCGATAACCATCGAATTCTTCAACCACCGCGTCCCACGCATTTTCGTCATTGTTCAGCGTTTCGATATCCAGCGCATTCAGCCCCATCATTGACGTTGCCAGCGCACTGCGCAGGGTATTCTCACGTTCGGGCGTCATCACCGCCTGCAACAACCAAAGCATTTCCTGCGCTTCCAGAGTTTCAAAAACACTGTCGCGGTTCGAAAGGTAAACGGAAGGGATTTCCAGCAACGTTAAGGCATCGCGCACCTGGGCGGCCTCCTGGCGGCTGCGCACCAGCACACTGATGTCCGAGGCTCGTACCGGACGTGCATCATCGCCGTTCATCAGCAACGCTTCCCCGCGCTGCCCGGCCTGTAACCAGTCGCGGATTTGCGCGGCACATACCTGCGCCATCGTACTTTGATAATCGCCAACGCCGCAGCTTTCGCCTTCCATCAACCACATTTTCATCGCTGGCTGCGTTTCACCTTTAAATACAAAACGCAGTGCCTGATTTTTCCCAGCAGATTTCACAGGAATAAACGGTATTTCGCGAAACATGAACGCGTCATCAGTCTGGCTGAAAAGCTTGTTTACGCTGTTCACCATTCCTGGTGAAGAACGCCAGTTGGTATCTAAGGTGTAGTGCGCGTGAACTTCGCTACGCGCTTTCATATAAGTGAAGATATCCGCACCACGGAACGCATATATGGCCTGTTTCGGATCACCAATCAGCAGCAATGCGGTTTCCGGCTGATGGTGCCAGATACGGCGAAAAATCCGGTACTGCTGCGGGTCCGTGTCCTGAAATTCGTCGATCATTGCCACCGGGAATCGCGTACGGATCGCTGTCGCCAGAGCCTCACCGCTTTCGCTACGCAGCGCGGAATCGAGCCGACTTAACATGTCGTCAAAACCCAGTTCGCCACGGCGACGTTTTTCACGCGCTACCGTTTCGCGGATCTCAGCCAACGCGCGGGTGATCACCAGGTCGCGGATCGACAATGGTTCTGCAAGCAGTTGATCGATCGCCTCAAACAGCGGATGTCGCGGGGTTTCTCCCCCGGCTTTCGTGCGATCTTCTAAGAAACGCTGAGAGAATTTTTCCAGCGACTCTGGCAACTGATAACTGTTTGTCTCTTCTTCTGCCCAGGCACTAATCTTGTCTATCCATTTAGCCTGATTGCTACGGTTAAACTTGCGTCGATCAATGCCAGAAGATTCGATCAGCGCATCCAGTTCACCCACTGCGTCGCGCCACTGCTGTTTTACCGTATCAATACGCGCCACAATTTGCGCGTGGCGGGAAGCCAGCGTTTCATCATCGGGCGGCGGTGCTTTGATAACCGGCGCTTCGCCTTGCAAATAACGATTAATATCGCGCAGTAACGCCTGCGGCCCTTTCCAGGTTTCAAACACTACCTGAGCAATTTCACGCGGTAACGGGTAGCAATGGCGACGCCAGAAATCGGCGCAGGCCTGGTAGCGCAGTAACGATTCATCTTCAATCAGTTGCTGCTCAAACAACATGCCGGATTCAAAGGCATTCAGGTTGAGCATACGCTGGCAAAAACCGTGAATGGTAAAGACTGCCGCTTCATCCATCTGCCGTTCGGCTAACAGCAACCACTGCGCGGCCTGTGCTTTATCGTCGATCTCTTCCAGAAGGCGTGCATAAAGAGGATTGTCGGTGGTTTCACGCAAACAGGCGATGCGCAACTCGTGGATATTGCTACGGATACGACCGCGCAATTCTGCAGTGGCAGCTTCGGTAAAGGTCACCACCAGCAGTTCTTCAACGGTAAGCGGGCGGGGAAAGGCGGCAGAACCGCCTAGTCCAAGTAACAGGCGCAAATAGAGCGCCGCAATCGTAAAGGTTTTGCCTGTGCCGGCAGAGGCTTCAATCAGGCGCTCGCCCTGTAAGGGCAAGCGCAAAGGATCTAGAGTCTCGGCGACATCACTCATTCTTTTCACTCATCAGGGGCATTGTTTGCTGCAACGCGCTGACGTTCTCCCACACTTTCCAGCCTTCAGGGTGTACATATTCTGCTTTCCCATTCTGGCTGCCGGAAATCTGCGACAGGATAGCCATGCCTTGCGGCTCGACTACCGCCTGATGGAAGAAATCGGCCAGTTTTTGCGGCGTCAGCAGTTTAATCTGGGCTACGATTTTATCACGCGAATCGAAGCGCATATTGCCGCGATCGAAATCTTTACTTAACTTCGATGCTTCTTCGCCGAGTGTTTGCGGTGCCTGCAGCATCTGGGTAATAACCGCCTGCTGGATTTGCGCAAACTCTTCTGGCTTCATCGCCCGCAATTTCGCTTCTGCTGTCGGGAAAAACGCCTTGTAACGCTCCCACAGGTACGATGGCTGTTTTTCGTTGCTTTGAAGCAGGAAGCCCATGCCCCACTGACGCCCTACGCTCATTGGGAACGCGAACACGGCATAGCCCAACTGTTCTTCGGTACGCAACTGATTGTAGAACCACGGCTGTACTATCTGCCCCAGCAGAGAACTATATGCTGAACTGGTGTATTCATCGTAGCCAGTCGGTACAAATACCGCTGCCAGCGCAGAGTCGGTGCTGTTACCGGCTTTTTCAAAGATGACGGATTGTTTTTTATCAACCAGTACATCTTTGTTACGACACCACTCTGAGCCATCAGCGCCCAACTGTTTTTGCACATCGCGCGCCAGCGTTGTTGCCTGGGCTTCAGTCATGTTGCCAATAACCATAAACTCTGGTCGAGCCCCTGATTTTAAGGCGTCGCGATAGGCCAGCACCTCTTTCAAGGTAATGGAAGGCAAAATTTTGCGCCTTTCATCACGCGAGAAGTAAGGCACCTGGGAGAGCATCTGCGCAGGCATAATCGCCTGCTCAAACGCTTTGCCCTTTTCTGCGGAATCCATCATCTGGATATACCAGGATTTTGCCTGCTCAAGCTGATCTTCCGTAGCGGTATAGCTAAAGTACCCCTCGAGCAATGCCTGGAACAGCTGCGGCAGACGCTGGGTGTAACCATTAGCATTAACCATAAGGCCGTTGTTAGCATTGGTGGAAAAACTAATGCCGCCAACCGACGCCTGGTTGCTTAACTGATCAAGCGCCAGCCCTGCGAGATAATCATTGAGCGCAAACATCACCTGATTGCGGGCGCTGTCCATGGCTTTCGGATTACGCAAAATCAGGCTGACATCGGCTTTTGGCTCGCTGGCAAAATAACGGCTCGGCGCATACACCACACGCAGGTTCGATTCATCCACGATCAACTCTGGATGGTCGTATTTCTTCTCTGACTTAATCAGCGAGAAATCGTCAGGAATATAGGGGTTAAGCTCCGGTAAGGAGAGCGCAATATTGGCGGTTTTTTGCTGCCAGTCAGCGAAAGTTTGTTCGCTGATTTTATCGACCTGATAAGGCGCATCGACAAAGTAAGCCGTTTTGTTATGCGGCTCTTTCGGGCTGATATACCAGATACGCGCATTCTGCGGCGTCATCATCGCCAGACGTTCTTTTACTGCTTTAGCATCATACCGATCGGCAATATTGACCGCGTCCAACGTATGCGCCACAGGAACACGAATCATGGTATCCGCCAGCCATTCGACGTAATCCATATCACGGGTGATCGACGGATAACGGAAGTCGATATCCAGCACATTCGCCAGTTCATCGAAGTATTGTTTATCAATGCCTTTTTCACGTAACAGATTGAGATAGCTAAAAATTGCCGCCACAACCTGATCGCGATTCGCCAGGCCTTTATCGGTTAAAGAGGCAGAGATCGCTAAAACGCCGCTGTTGCCGTTGACGATAGGATCGGAGTTAGCGCTAATGCCCTCAACTAATCCCTGTTTTTGCAGCCAGTCAGAAAGCGTTCCTGGGCTGCGATTGCCAATCAGATAGGTAATCAATTCATCGGTTTTACTACGGAATTTCGCCGAGTTGTTATCAATACGAAACTCGACGCGCAGCACTTTACGCGGCAACGCCGGAACATAATGAATGATAATGCCCTTTTGCGCGTCGGTGACTACCGGTACGGTGATTTCCGGTTTTTTGCTCTCTTTGTCCGGCACGCGACCGAAGGTGTCTGCCGCCATCTTCGCCAGTTCTGGTAGCGGTTTATTGCTGTAAATAACCGCTTTCATCAGATTGGCAGAATAATATTTCTCATGGAAATCTTTCAGCGCCTGCTGCACCGGGTTACCAGGTTTGTCGCTTAAGGTTTCCAGGTTACCGCCAGAAAACTTTGAACCTGGGTGCGCCGGGTTGATCGTTTCTGCGCTGACCTGCGCCATGCGCATCCCATCACGTGTGCGTGCCATAGTCAGTTCGGCGTTCACCGCATTACGCTCACGTTCGGCATATTTCTTGTCGAGCAAGGGTTCAGCGATAGCATCGGCCAGGCGGTCTACCGCACCAGGCAAGGCGTCGTTCTCAACTTCCAGATAGAAAGCCGTGCGATACGGCGCAGTGCTGGCATTGTGACTGCCGCCGTGCATTTTGAGGTATTCAGCCAGACTGTCAGCCTGCGGGTACTTTTTCGATCCCATCAGACTCATATGTTCAAGGTAATGAGCCAGCCCCTGATAAGCCTCAGGATCTTCCAGCGACCCAACGGGCACCACCAGCGCCGAAAGCGATTTAACCGCCTGCGGATCTGAAACCAGCAATACCACCATACCGTTATCCAGACGCACAGCCTGATACTGGCGGTTATCTTTATCACTTTTACGGATGGTTTCCTGAATCGGCTGCCATCCCGTTTCTGCCTGACTTAAGGGTGCCCAAAGGGCAACAAACAACAATAATGCTTTGAACCAGGTGCTGCGGGGCATTCACGGACCTCATTATCAACTTTATTTTCCACCCAGATTCAACACGTTAATGAAAATCATCTGGCAGGACTTAATCTTGTGCTGCACGAGTCAGCCTATGTCTATATAACCATCAGTCCGTGACTGATGCGCATCATAAAGTAAGCAAATGAATTGCGCAATTTTTATACAACACTCATGACTGATTAAAGCGAAACAGCGGTAACAGGAAACGTTGCGACTGTTCAATGATGGCTTCCATTGTCTCTGGCGTTAATTGCCGCCATAGCCGTTGATACCAGATATCATCACCTTCGCCACGCACCATCATGTTGCCTTCGTAAGCCTGAAGGAATTTCGAACGAGCTTTTTGCAACGTGGATTCGTCGTCCAGCATGGCATCGTTTTCTGCGTCATAACAGGTTTTTAGCCATGCACCGCCGCTTTCAGGTAATACCAGCAATGGCGCGGACATACCTTCACGATACCCTTCAATCAGCTTTGAGAGGTAATGCAAAGCCTGTTCGGCAGCAAGCGGCGGAAAACGCCACTCGCCATCTTTACGCAGAAAAAGGCGACTTTCACCATTACCACCGCTGGCACAGTAGACAAGGTGTTCCAGCCAAAGTTGCATTCCCTGCGCCACACTTAATAAAGAGGGACGCCAGCGCAACAGGCCATCCGACTGGACCTGCGGCAACCAGCCCGTTATTTGCACGCCGTTACAGGCGAGATCGATTTCCATGCTCTGGCCCGGCTGACGGCAGGCAATGACTCTGTCTGCAAGCTGCTGCATCTCCTGGCACTGTGTTTCCCAGAAAATTTCACCAAAGGCACCATACGGCAAATCACCTGCCGCCCGGAATCGGCGGAACAAGCGTTCGGCATCATCCTGCTCAACCAGTGCATTTAATAACTGCTGGTTGATTTGATAACGACTAAGCCCTTCAAGAATAAAAGGTTCGGTATCGGGAATTTCGCTGTCTTCGGTACGGAAGTTCACTTGCAAACGCATCTGGAAAAACGCCCGCACCGGATGCGCCCAGAATCGTTGTAGCGTTTCCAACGGCACGGTTTCCGGCAAGGTAAACGGTAGCGGCTGAACAAATTCAGAATGTGCCTTACCTGCCTGGCTGGCCGCGGGTAGCCACTCGCGCGCATAGCTTTGTAAGTTACCGGGCTGGTAGTTTTGCGGGTCAAACGGCATCCGAGTATGGTGGCAAGTAAGATGCGCTTTTACCCTTGCCTCGCTTTCATCACAGTTAAGCGCTTCATCGCCCGGTAGATAATGGCTTTGCCCGATGTAGTCGATCAGTTCCTGCACCAGAACTGACGGGAATCGTTCACTGTTATCCTGAATAGAGCGGCCGATATAGCTGATATAGAGTTTTTGCTGCGCGGATATTAACGCTTCCAGGAACAGATAGCGGTCATCATCGCGACGGCTACGGTCACCGCGCTTCGGTTTCTGACTCATCAGGTCAAAGCCTAATGGTGCAAGCTGGCGCGGGTAAACGCCGTCGTTCATTCCCAGCAGGCAAACCACTTTGAACGGAATTGAACGCATCGGCATCAGAGTACAAATGTTAACTGGCCCCGCGAGAAAACGCTGGCTGATACGTTCATGATCCAGGCGTTGTGCCAGTTCATCACGCAACAACGATAGCGGCACTGCGTCGCCATACTGCGCACCTAAACCTTCAGCGATAATCGCCTGCCATTGTTGCTCAATAAGCGTCATCGCCGCTTCGGTTTCCGCATCCGGCAGGAAGAAGTCATTGAGCATATCGCGGCAAACCGGCAGCCACTCCTCAAGCGGGCGCTCCTGCGCCAGCCCGCGACGCCAGATGTTTAGCTGCATTAGCAGTGACGCCAGGTGTCCTACCAGCTCTGCAATCAGGCCGCTCGATTCATCGTAAGGTAGAACCGATTGCCATTCCCCCTGAGCACTTTCCATCGCGTAGCCCAGCAACATGCGCGTCAGGCCAAATCGCCAGGTGTGTTGTCCGGTGGCGGGGAGTTCCAGCTCACGAACGTTATCGTCATCTATGCCCCAACGAATGCCGGATTCGTTGACCCACTGGCGCAAGTAACGCAGCCCTTCTTCGGTAATGTCAAACCGCGCCGCCAGCACCGGCACATCCAGTAATGCCAGCACATCCTCCGACACAAAGCGGCTGTCCGGCAACGATAACAGGCTGATAAACGCTTCCAGTACCGGATGCGACTGCCGCGCCCGACGGTCGGAAATGGCATATGGCAGATACCGATCCGCTGGCGCACTGCCAAACACGGCCTGAATAAACGGACTGTAGCTGTCGATGTCGGCCACCATCACGATGATATCTCGCGGAGTAAGTGTCGGATCTTCCTCCAGCATCGCCAGTAAGCGATCGTGCAAAACTTCAACTTCACGCTGCGGGCTATGGCAAACGTGGAAGGTGATACTGCTATCCTGCGGGTCAAGCGGGCGTTTGTTATCGCTACGGGAAAACTCTTCGATGTTCACACCAGCAACGGCGTGGTTTTCCAGTTCCAGAATGTCGGACTGTATGTTATGCAGCAGGTTATCTGGCGTAACATCGACAAAAGCGTCCAGCTCCTGGCTGCTCTCCAGGTCAGAAAGGAGATAGATGTAGTCGCGCCCCAACTTACCCCAGGAGGCCAGTAGCGGGTTGCCGACATCCTGTTCACCGTCGCTGTTAAAGAGCTGTCCTGCATTTTCGCTATCGCGAAATAGCGGCAATTCGCGATCTTCAAAACTGTGTCGACGCTGGCGGGTCAGCAGTTTCGCCAGATAAGCAGGATCTTTAATATCGCCCCAGTAATAACGGCAAGGGTTGGTAAACAGGAGATGGATTTCAATATGTTTACCCAGCGCCTGTAGCGCCTGGAGATAAACAGGCGGTAACGCGGAAATACCGCATATAAAGACGCGCGAAGGTAAGCCGGGTGGGCAGGTCGTCGCAGACTCCAGTGTTTCGATAAAGCGTTGATAGAGATTGGCACGGTGCCAGCGCGGTTGCCCGAGTTCATGGGTATATTCCACCAGCACCTTCCACAACGGCGCTTGCCAGGCCTGCGCTTCTCCCAGCCCTTCAACCAGATGCCCGGCTTCCCACTGCGCCAGCCAGTCCGGGCGATAGACCAGATATTGGTCAAACAGGTCCGCCGCTTTTGAGGAAAGCTGGAACAGTTTTCGCTTGTCGCTATCGTCAGTCAGGTAATGACGCAATAGTGTAAAATCTTCGCGATCCAGCAGTTGCGGCAGCAGAGTCATCAGTTTCCAGCTCATACTCCGCTTGTTAAAGGCGCTCTCTTTGGGGATCTCTGGTAATACCCGGACAAACATATCCCAGATAAAGCTCGCAGGCAGCGGAAAATCAATGTTTGCCGCAATGCCGAATTTCTGCGACAGGGTCATTTGCAGCCACTGCGCCATACCGGTACTTTGCACCAGAATCATTTCTGGCTCGAAAGGATCGTCCAGCCGTTCGCGTTCGACAATAAACTCCATCAACGCTTCCAGTACGTCCAGACGATTGGAATGGTAGACCCTTAACATAGCGGCTCCTGACTACTGACGATTCGGGCAATGCAGGCGGGTCATCTCGCCTTCTCTGCCCCCGGGTGAAAATAGCGTAACGCTGATGCTGACACATCCCGCCTGCGATGTCTGCATTCGGTTGACCTGCCAGTTTGCAGGTGGCGAAATCGCGCGCAGTTGTGCTTGCTGCCAGGCGTGCCGCCAGAGCTGCTGGTACTGGTTTCTGCTGGCAAGACTGGTGCTTAATGTTCGCTGGTAACCAGATAACGCAGTGACAATCATCACCATCAGTACCATCGCCAACATCACCTCCGGCAGGCTAAAACCTTGCTGATTCTTCAGGGAAGCTGACATAACGCCTCCTCTTTCAGCGGACAAAAATCACTCCAGCCATGTGGCGAAAATACGATATTCCCATCGATGGCTTCCCCCATTCGCCATAATGAAACGTCTTCATAACCGGCTATTAGCAAGGCTTTATTATCCGCAAGTCTTCGCAGGCAAGCTCGAGCACCCGTTGCGGCATATTGCGAACACTGAACAGCTTGCTGTACCTGCCAGGCATGCATTTTCCCCCACTCAAGCGCCGACTGCACAATGGCCTGACGGCGTAATGACTGGCTTTCCATAGTCACGCGAGAGGCAAAACTACGATCCTGCTGGCTCATTCCTTGTAGCAGCAAGCTGCCCAAAACCAGCAGCATCAGGACCAGTGCCAGCGATGAAACACCCTTTTCGCGGTTCACAGGTTGAATCCTGTCACGCTATAGCTGGCTAGTACCACGGTTTGTGGATCAGCCTTGCTGGCAGCGTGCATATTAACCGTCAGCACCGGCGGGAAACCGCTGTTATCCTGTCGGGTAACCTGAAAAGTGTCGATAACGACGGCATCTGGATTGGTCAATTTATCCCAGCCCTTACCTTCACAGGATGTCGTGCCGCGTAGCGTTTCCAGGACATTGTCTTTTAGCCGAAATCCAATCTGGTCGGATTCTTTTCCCGGCTCATGCTCCCAGATACCGTTACTGTTCGCATCCCACTGCACAATGATACAGTCACCCTGCCCAACAATTTTCAGACCTTCACCGGGACAGGTTCCATGACAATAACCTGCTCTCTGGAGATGTTTCGCGACTGTAAATACCCGCAGCCAGATTTCATCTTCCAGCGCCAGCTTGCGAGTAGCAATCAAACTTTCACGCTGTAATGCGGGCAGAAATCGCGCAGCTCCCAGCAGCAGTACGCTGCTGATTGCCATAGCAATCAGCACTTCCAGCAGAGAAAAACCTTGCTCTTTTATAAGCATCCTTCTGTTTCTCCTTGCTGACAAAGCCGGAGCCTTCCCCATGGCGAAACGACCAACCACCACTCGCCCGCTGAATTTTTGAAGCGAATATGTCCGGCCCATGCAGTATTGCGTAGGCCAAAGAAAGTGAGCGAAGGTGTCAGGTCGCTCATTTCGACTTCGGGCCAGCGAGGCACAAAGACCAGCGGTGAACTGCCATGACAGGTATTCGCCCCAGCGGCGGCACTCGCAAGACACCATGACGTTCCCTCCCTGATGACACTGATACTGTGGTCGCGGTTATGCCAATTGGCATCCTCACGTAAATAGAGCAAATAGTCTCGCGCCTGGCTGGCGGTTTGCCATAACCGTTGCGACTGCTGCCAGTACTGCCAGCCATAGAGTCCACTTGCACTTAGCATGACCAAAATCAGCATCGCGACCAGTGTTTCAATCAGCGTATAACCACGTTGTTTTTTCATGCCGGCAGTATGCGGCGCGGAGAAAAAAAGACGAGTGCCAGTTTCTATTTCTTCGGCCCGTCTTCCGGACTATTTACCCTGTTGCAGGGCGTTGCAAAATTTCGGGAAGGCGTCTCGAAGAATTTAACGGAGGATAAAAAAAACCGACGCACACTGGCGTCGGCTCTGGCAGGATGTTTCGTAATTAGATAGCCACCGGCGCTTTAATGCCCGGATGCGGATCGTAGCCTTCAATCTCAAAGTCTTCGAAACGGTAGTCGAAGATGGATTCGGGTTTACGTTTAATAATCAGCTTCGGCAGCGGACGCGGTTCGCGGCTTAATTGCAGATGGGTTTGATCCATATGGTTGCTGTACAGGTGCGTGTCGCCACCGGTCCAGACAAAATCACCCACTTCAAGATCGCACTGCTGCGCCATCATATGCACCAGTAACGCATAGCTGGCAATGTTAAACGGCAGCCCCAGGAAGACGTCACAGGAGCGTTGATAAAGCTGGCAAGAGAGTTTGCCGTCTGCGACATAGAACTGGAAGAACGCATGGCATGGAGCCAGTGCCATTTTATCCAGTTCCCCCACGTTCCACGCCGAAACAATAATGCGGCGGGAATCCGGGTCGTTTTTCAACTGGTTCAGCACTGTGGTTATCTGGTCAATATGACGTCCATCCGGCGTTGGCCAGGCGCGCCACTGTTTGCCATATACCGGGCCGAGGTCACCGTTTTCATCAGCCCATTCGTCCCAGATGGTGACATTGTTTTCGTGCAGATAAGCAATGTTGGTGTCGCCCTGCAGGAACCACAATAGTTCGTGGATGATGGAACGCAGGTGGCAACGTTTGGTTGTCACCAGCGGGAATCCATCCTGCAGGTTAAAACGCATCTGATGACCAAAAATGGAAAGCGTTCCGGTTCCGGTACGGTCGTTTTTCTGTGTGCCTTCGTCGAGCACTTTTTGCATCAGTTCTAAATACTGTTTCATGGTTCCTCAGGAAACGTGTTGCTGTGGGCTGCGACGATATGCCCAGACCATCATGATCACACCCGCGACGATCATCGGGATGGAAAGAATTTGCCCCATGCTGATGTACTGCACCCAGGCACCGGTAAACTGCGCGTCGGGCTGGCGGAAAAACTCAACAATGATGCGAAACGCGCCGTAGCCAATCAGGAACAAGCCAGACACGGCCCCCATCGGGCGCGGTTTACGAATATACAAGTTGAGGATAATAAACAGCACCACACCTTCCAGCAGCAGTTCGTACAACTGTGACGGGTGGCGAGGCAGCACGCCGTAAGTATCAAAAATGGACTGCCACTGCGGATTGTTTTGCAGCAACAGAATATCTTCGGTACGGGAACCCGGGAACAGCATGGCAAACGGGAAGTTCGGGTCAACGCGGCCCCACAATTCACCGTTAATAAAGTTGCCCAGACGCCCGGCGCCAAGACCAAACGGAATAAGCGGTGCGATAAAATCAGAGACCTGGAAGAAGGAACGTTTGGTGCGGCGGGCGAAGATAATCATCACCACAATCACGCCAATCAGGCCGCCGTGGAAGGACATGCCGCCGTCCCAGACACGGAACAGATACAGCGGATCGGCCATAAACTGCGGGAAATTGTAGAACAGAACATACCCAATACGTCCGCCAAGGAAAACGCCAAGGAAACCCGCATAGAGTAAGTTTTCAACTTCATTTTTGGTCCAGCCGCTCCCCGGACGGTTCGCCCGACGTGTTGCCAGCCACATCGCAAAAATGAAACCTACCAAATACATCAGGCCGTACCAGTGAAGCGCAACGGGTCCTATTGAGAAAATGACCGGATCGAATTCCGGAAAATGCAGATAGCTACTGGTCATCTGTCACCACAAGTTCTTGTTATTTCGCTGAAAGAGAACAGCGATTGAAATGCGCGCCGCAGGTTCCAGGCGCTCCAAAGGTGCGAATAATAGCACAAGGGGACCAGGCTGGTTGCCGGATACCGTTAAAAGATATGTATACGATCCGCGCTATAGCCCCCCGCGAATCAGCCCGCCCATGCCGCGACGCTCCATAAATGCCGCAACCTGATGACGAACTTCAGTCGCCAGTTGTGCTTCCAGGCTGCGCTGCGCAAGGTTTTCCGCTTCGGCAAAATCAATGCGCCGCAGCAAATATTTTACGCGCGCGACAGAACGCCCGTTCATAGACAGATGGCGATACCCAAGCCCAATGAGGATTGCTACGCACATAGGATCTCCCGCCATTTCGCCACACAAACGGAGATCTATCCCTTGCGTTTCCGCTTCCCGGGCGATCATTGCCAGCGCACGTAACATCGCAGGATGCAGGCTGTCATAAATGTTCGCAACTCGCGTGTTGTTACGATCAACAGCCAGAATGTATTGAGTCAGATCGTTGGTGCCAACAGAGATAAAATCGACCCGGTTTACCAGGTGAGGCAACATAAACACCATCGATGGCACTTCCAGCATGATACCGATGCGCGGTTTCGGGATCGCATAGCCGATCATCTCCTCGACTTCACGTCCGGCACGTTCAATCAGGCGGCGTGCTTCGTCAACTTCATCGAGGCTTGTGACCATCGGCAATAAGATGTTCAGGTTGCCCGTTGCTGCATTAGCACGCAGCATCGCCCGCACCTGGATCAAAAAGATCTCCGGCTGATCGAGCGTAATGCGGATCCCACGCCAACCCAGACATGGATTCTCTTCGCTGATAGGCATGTAAGGAAGTTGCTTATCAGCACCAACATCCAGCGTGCGCAGCGTGACAGGCTTATCATTGAACATTTGCAACATGCCCTGATATTGCGCCACCTGCTCTTCTTCCGACGGGAAACCGCTTTGCAACATGAAAGGAATTTCAGTGCGATAAAGGCCGATACCATCAATGCGACTGCCCAGTTTTTCTTCATGTTCCGGGCTTAAACCCGCATTAAGCATGACTTTAATGCGCTCACCGCTTTTTAACTGTGCGGGTAAATTGACGTCATCTTCCGCCAGCCGGCTTAGCTCATTTTCTTCGCTAATTAGCCGTTGGTATTCTTGTAGCAACACCGGTTCCGGGTCGACCAGTAATTCCCCGCGATAACCATCAACAATCAGCGTCCGATGATGCAGCACTGAAGGTTGAATGTCCGCCCCCATCACGGTAGGAATACCCAGCGCGCGCACCATAATCGCCGCATGGGAGTTGGCCGCACCATCGCGTACGACGACGCCGACTAAGCGATCCTGGGGCAACTCCGCAAGGGTCGTCGCCGACAATTCATCTGCCACCAGAATGAAACGTTCCGGCCAGGCGTTCGGCCCCTGATTTGCATCATCAAGGTGAAACAGCAACCGCTGGCCCAGCGCGCGTAAATCGCCAGCGCGCTCTTTGAGATAGTTATCACTTAGCGCGGCAAACTGTTCAGCAAATTTTTCAATGACCGTTTTCACAGCCCACTCTGCGACCGAGCCTTTATCCACCTCGGCAAACAGTTCGCGGCGCAGACGGGTGTCGGAAAGCAGGTGCGAGTAAAGATCGAAAATGGCCGCAGTTTCTTTCTGCGCCCCGGCAGCAAAGCGTTTGCTGTAACGACGAAATTCGTTAGCTGCCTCTTCCAGCGCTCCGGTCAGGCGCTCACGTTCCAGCGCTGGATCCAGCGTTGATGCCTGATACACCTGTTCCATTAAGGGTAAAGTGGCATCCTGCCAACCTTCGGCAATCGCCACGCCGGGTGCAGCCGGTAATGCGCGGATTCGCGTCTGGCGATATTGTCCGAATAAGGCAGTCAACTGCGACTGGGAAAGAATGGCCGCCATCTGGGTGGCGAGCGTCACCAGAAAGGATTCTTCGCTTTCATCGTACTGGCGTAGCTCTCGTTGCTGCACCACCAGCACGCCAAGCAATTGGCGACGCTGAATAATCGGAACGCCTAAGAAAGCACGGAAACGCTCTTCTTTAACGGAGGGGACATATTTGAAGCTGGGGTGTTTTTGCGCATCCGCAAGGTTTATCGGTTCCGCCAGCCTGCCAACCAGGCCGACGATCCCTTCATCAAACGCGAGCGTTACGGTGCGACCTCGCGGTTTTTTCAGCCCCCGAGTCGCCATCAGGTAGTAACAACGTCGGTCGTGATCGGCCAGGTAGACCGAACAGACTTCGGTATCCATCGCAAGACAGATGTCGGTAACCAGAATATTCAACGCCTCGTTAAGGCGGGGAGCACTGGCTACCTTTTCGACTATTTCGCGCAGGCGAGTGAGCATAATTGGCGTGACTTAACCTCTTTTACGTCGATAAGTAGATGCGTTTTGTGGTTTAGGCGTATTGTCCTGTAGCGCCATCACAACACTCGCAAACTCTTTCATTACCCTGCGGTAGACATCACGTTTAAATGACACCACCTGTCTGACCGGATACCAGTAACTTACCCAACGCCAGCCGTCAAACTCTGGTGTACTGCTGGTTTGCATATTGATTTCCGCATCGCCGCTCACCAGCTGCAAGAGAAACCATTTTTGTTTTTGGCCGATACACACCGGCTTCGTGTCCCAACGCACCAAACGTTTTGGTAATTTGTAGCGCAACCAGTTACGCGTTGAAGCAAGGATTCGAACGTCTTTGCGGCTTAATCCTACTTCTTCAAACAATTCACGGTACATCGCCTGTTCTGCGGATTCTCCGGGGTTAATTCCGCCTTGCGGAAATTGCCAGGAGTGCTGACCAAATCGACGGGCCCACATTACTTGCCCCTGACGATTACAAATCACGATACCTACGTTTGGGCGGTAGCCATCGTCATCAATCACCGGACTACCTCAAAATAAAACTTTATATGCGAATGATTGTTTCATACTCCTGGAAGGCGGTAAACCACTCTCTGCAAGGCATTACACACTAATAACAATTGAATAACTCACAGTTAAGTGCAGAGTTATAAACAGCAGAGGGGGAACATCACCGTTTTTATTCACCTTTTCTGTGGATAGAGTTGTGAAGAAGTACGGAATTACTGCGGGAAAACCCAGAGCATTCTGAACAACCCTGATTCAGGCATTACAAAATAATAGTTACTAATCAATGAACTAGGTGCTTAAATCGCTACCAAACAGGTAAAATCGTGACCTGTATCACACTCACTGTATACGAGGTGGTGAAAGATCAACCAATGTCGTATTTATCCACAGAATGTGCCAATAAGTTAAGCACCGCATCACTAAAAATTGGAGTTTCGTCGCACGTCAAGGCTGTAAATGGAAACAGTAGTGAGGGTTTTTCACAGTTATCCCAGCTTTCTGTGGATAACATGGTGTAAGATCCTGTTTATTTTCAGTGACCAGATTTGGAAAACCTCCACATACGTTGCGCAACGTGGTTATCTGAAACCTAAAAAGCAATATAAATCATGCAATTGAATAACACGCGTGGAAAAAGTTACACTTGGTATATCCGGTATAAAATTACTGCTCAATTTTTAATCAAGGTATAACACCATGCTCCAGCCTCGCCCATTGCTCTCTCCACCAGAAACTGAAGCGCAGTTATTTGCGCAAGCACAGCAACTTTCCGGTTACACATTGGGTGAGCTGGCGGCACTTGCCGGGCTGGTTGCACCGGAGAATTTAAAGCGCGATAAAGGCTGGATAGGCGTGTTGCTGGAAATTTGGCTTGGCGCCAGCGCGGGCAGTAAACCTGAACAAGATTTTGCGGCCCTGGGCGTAGAGCTAAAAACGATTCCTGTGGATAGCCTTGGCCGTCCTCTGGAAACCACTTTCGTTTGCGTGGCGCCTTTAACCGGCAATAGCGGCGTCACCTGGGAAACCAGCCATGTACGTCACAAGTTAAAACGCGTGCTGTGGATACCTGTAGAAGGCGAGCGCAGTATTCCTCTGGCGCAGCGGCGCGTAGGGTCACCATTACTGTGGAGTCCAAATGACGAAGAGGAACGGCAGTTACGCGAAGACTGGGAAGAATTGATGGATATGATTGTTCTTGGTCAGGTTGAAAGAATTACCGCTCGTCACGGGGAATATTTACAGATAAGACCTAAAGCGGCGAATGCGAAAGCGCTCACCGAAGCCATTGGCGCCCAGGGTGAACCGATTCTGACACTGCCACGCGGCTTTTATTTAAAGAAGAATTTCACCAGTGCGCTATTGGCTCGTCATTTTTTGATCCAGCACCCATCGCTTTGACCTGCCGCATTCCGGGCATATAATTACCGCTTCATTTTTTTGGCAGGGCTTTGTTTGATGTTATTTGCATGGGTAACCGATCCTAACGCCTGGCTTGCGCTCGGTACGCTGACGCTGCTGGAGATCGTTCTTGGGATCGATAATATTATTTTCCTCTCGCTGGTGGTGGCAAAACTACCTACAGCACAACGTGGCCACGCGCGGCGTCTGGGTTTGGCAGCGGCGATGGTCATGCGTCTGGCGCTGCTGGCGTCTATTGCCTGGGTCACACGTCTGACGAATCCGCTTTTTACAATATTCAGTCAGGAAATTTCCGCTCGCGATTTAATTTTGTTACTCGGCGGTCTGTTCCTTATCTGGAAAGCCAGCAAGGAAATCCACGAATCCATTGAAGGCGAAGAAGAAGGGTTGAAAACTCGCGTTTCATCATTCCTCGGCGCTATCGTGCAGATTATGCTGCTGGATATTATTTTCAGCCTCGACTCGGTGATTACCGCTGTGGGCCTGTCAGATCACTTATTCATAATGATGGCAGCAGTGGTAATTGCCGTAGGCGTGATGATGTTCGCCGCGCGCTCAATTGGTGATTTTGTCGAACGCCACCCTTCGGTAAAAATGCTGGCGCTCTCTTTCCTGATTCTGGTGGGCTTTACCCTGATTCTGGAAAGTTTCGATATCCACGTACCGAAAGGTTACATCTACTTCGCGATGTTCTTCTCTATTGCGGTTGAAAGCCTCAACCTGATTCGCAACAAAAAGAATCCGCTCTGATATTCCGTTCGCTCTCCTGCGGGAGAGCGTTCGGCCAGCTCTCCTCCTCACAGTTTAAGATTTTCCTGCTTTCATGATGTATAACGTCAGATTATAAACAGTCTATTATCATTAATGGGCAAAATAGGTGAGGATGACCGGATGAAAAAATGGGCAGTATTAATTTCTGCAGTCGGACTGGCATTTGCCGTTTCCGGCTGTTCCAGTGATTACGTCATGGCGACCAAAGATGGCCGTATGATTTTGACAGATGGAAAACCGGAAATTGATGATGACACCGGGCTGGTGAGTTATCACGATCAGCAAGGTAACGCGATGCAAATAAACCGTGATGATGTTTCGCAAATTATTGAACGTTAAAAAATAAGGTCAGCATCCGGCTGGCCTTAAGATTTTTCTCTTTCCCTTTTCCCTTCCCTCTGCCATTTTTATATTCCTTATGTCGTGATTATAAAAAGGAAACGGCTATGCAATATCACCGTATACCCCACAGCTCGCTGGAAGTCAGCACGCTGGGGCTTGGCACGATGACGTTTGGTGAACAGAACAGCGAAGCCGACGCCCATGCACAACTCGACTATGCCGTTGCTCAGGGCATTAACCTTATCGACGTTGCCGAGATGTACCCGGTACCGCCACGCCCCGAAACTCAGGGGTTAACCGAGACCTATGTCGGTAACTGGCTGGCAAAACATGGCAACCGCGAAAAGTTAATTATCGCCTCCAAAGTGAGCGGACCGTCGCGTAATAATGACAAGGGGATCCGCCCGGATCAGGCGCTGGACAGGAAGAATATCCGCGAAGCTCTGCATGACAGCCTCAAGCGTCTGCAGACTGATTATCTCGATCTCTATCAGGTGCACTGGCCACAGCGCCCGACCAATTGCTTTGGCAAGCTCGGTTATAGCTGGACTGATTCCGCACCCGCGGTCTCTCTGCTGGATACGCTGGACGCACTGGCAGAGTACCAACGCGCGGGGAAAATTCGTTATATCGGCGTGTCGAATGAAACCGCATTTGGCGTAATGCGCTATTTACATCTCGCGGATAAACACGACCTGCCGCGTATCGTCACCATTCAAAACCCCTACAGCTTGTTAAATCGCAGCTTTGAAGTGGGTCTGGCGGAAGTCAGCCAATATGAAGGCGTCGAGTTACTGGCTTATTCGTGTCTGGGATTTGGCACGTTGAGCGGGAAATATCTCAACGGCGCAAAACCGGCTGGCGCGCGCAATACACTCTTTAGCCGCTTCACTCGCTACAGCGGTGAGCAAACGCAAAAAGCCGTCGCGGCGTATGTTGATATCGCCAAACGTCATGGTCTGGATCCTGCTCAGATGGCGCTGGCCTTTGTGCGTCGTCAACCGTTTGTTGCCAGCACTCTGCTGGGCGCAACAACGATGGAACAGCTGAAAACTAACGTCGAAAGTTTGCATCTGGAGTTAAGCGAAGACGTGTTGTCAGAAATTGAAGCAGTGCATCAGGTTTATACTTATCCGGCACCTTAAATCTTCCGCCTGGCGTTCTGCGCCAGGCATCTCTTGTCACAACTTTTTCAGAATATATTCACTACTTTTCGCCGCCTCTCTCCTGACAAAGCGCAATAGACTCTTTCGGTCAACGCCAGCGCGCGTTTCAATGCTTGTTAAGGATAACCATGTTGATTCTAAGACCACTTCCTCTCGCTATGCTGTTTGTCGGTTGCGTTTCTTCCGTTTGGGGTGCGCAATTAACCCAACCGTTAACGCTGAAAGACGTCACGGTTTATCTGCATGGTGCCAGCCTGCAAGGTGAAGAGACACTTAATTTACCAGCCGGAGAAAGCGAAATTATCTTCACTAATATCGCCAATTCGGTAACCGACGACAGCATCGCCATCTCTATCGATAACGGAGTGACTGTGCTTTCCTCACGTATTGAGTTACAGGGAACACAACCGAATACGCTGCCGTCAGATATTCAGCAACAGTTAAAAGCTGCCAGACAGGAACAGGCAAAACTGACCGCCGAGAAAGACAATATCGCGGCTCAAATTAAGGTATTAGAGGCAAATAGCACATTAACAAATAAAAGTGCCGCCGAAGTTGGCAAGTATCTGCAGATGGTGAAAGAGAAAAATGGTGAGCTATTACGTGTTGACAATGAACTGACGCAGAAACTTGCTGATAACCAGCTGGAAATTGAAAAGCTGGAGCAACGCGAGAGCATGAGTAACGGCGATTCAGAAGCAGCCAATGATCCGCAGGTTATCATCGCTAAGGTATATGTCCCAAAAGCCGTCACTGCGAAAGCGGTGGTGCGTTATATGACTCCTGATGCTACATGGACGCCGCTCTATGATATTCACGCCACGGCCATAAACCAGCCGCTGCGTCTGGTTTACAAGGCTAATATTCGCCAGTACACCGGGCTTACATGGAAAAACGTTAATCTCGTGCTCTCGACCAATGAACCTGATACTCACCTCACCTTGCCGCAACTGGAACCCCAGTATGTGGATGTTCCGGAGTATGGAGGTGTAAACGGCTCGCTTTCAGAATCACCTGTGATGAAACAGCGTTCGGAAAATTCGTCTGACCAGGATGCCTCAGAATTGCAGAAAGCCCTGGGGGCAGAGATGCAAAAAACAAGGGAGCAACGAGCCGGGCGCATGTATGCGGCATCGGCAGCGCCCGTTTCACCGCAACCAGAAAGTTTTACCGCGCAAAATGTTCGCTATGCACTTTCGCTACCGTGGCAAATCGACAGCGATAATACCGCGCGCACGGTGGTCATTAAGGAAGAGTCGGTCAACGGTAAATATCGCTTCTTTGCTATTCCAAAGATCAGTAATGACGCCTGGCTCCAGGTGCAAATTAAAGAGTGGGAACAGTTAAATTTAATCCCCGGCGAAAGTCAGATCTTCTTTGGCAATAACCGTACCGGCGTGGGTTATTTACAGCCGCCGGAAGATGGCAAGTCGCTGGATATTCAGCTTAACCGCGATCCTAAGTTGATTATTCAGCGTAAAGCCGCACTCAAAAAAGAGAATGCGTTATCTATCTTTAATGACAGCGCAATACGTAACTTCAGTTACACCCTTAATGTGAAGAACAGCTACGGCGAAGCGGTGGATATTACTCTGCTCGACCAGATCCCAGTCAGTGCTAATAGTGATATTACGGTAGAAAAAATGCAGTACGGGCAGGCGCAGTTTGATGCAAAAACGGGTGAACTGACCTGGACGCTGAAACTGTCAGGCAAAGAGAACGTGAGTCTGCCATTCTCTTACAGCGTGAAGTATCCGAAAGGTATGCACCCTTCGGGAATGTGACCTTCGCCAGATGGCTGAATGTGCCATCTGGCAAAAGATTAATGACGGCGTTGCCAGATCCACAGCGCCGTTATTGCCAGCGCAAACAGCGCACCAAAGCCAATGCCTATGGGCACGACTGGGATGCCTACCATTACTGCCAGCGAGTAAATTCCCAACATCAGCAGCATGGCGCTGTTTTCGCCGAGATTCTGTACTGCAATCGCATTCCCCGCCCCGACGCTTTTTTTGCCTCGCTCCTGTAATAATGCATTGAGCGGTACCACAAAAAAGCCTCCAAGTACGCCAATCAACATCAACAAGGCATAGGCTGGCAGAAGTTCGTGTTGCAGGGAGAAAATCAGCACCACCACGCCAATCAAAATGCCGGCTGGCATGCAGCGTGATACGGTTTCCAGGGTGACCAGTTTTGCTGCCGCCCCCGCACCCACCACGATGCCAATCGCTACCATCGCGTTGAGGTAGGTCGGGGTCGCGTTATCGGTAATGCCCAGCGCCACCGGCACCCACAGCACCAACAGAAAACGCAACGTGACACCCGCGCCCCAGAATAAACTGGTTCCCACCAGCGAAAATCGTGTTTCACCGTTGTGCCATAATACGGCGCAAGCAGAGATAAAGCTGCGGGCCATGTTGATAAGATTCCACGACTGTCCCGGACGCGCCGCCGCCAGTTTTGGAATGTAGAGATTTGCCGCTACCGCGCCAGCATAAGCCAGCGCACAGGCCGCTAGCGCGGCAAGAACATGCCAGTCCGCCAGCACGCCACCGGCTACGGAGCCGAGCAAAATCGCCGCAATAGTGGAGGCTTCCATCAAGCCGTTAGCCTTCACTAACTGATTACCGGTTGTTAACTCGCCAAGAATACCGTATTTCGCCGGAGAATAAGCCGCTGCACCGACGCCCACCAGCGTATAACCGAGAAACGGATTAATGCCAAAACAGATACTGGCAGCCCCCAGCAACTTAAGGCCGTTGGCAAACATCATTACCCGGCCTTTCGCAAAGCTATCCGCCACCTGACCGACAAATGGCGCAAAAAGAATGTAAGCGCCCACAAACACCATTTGCAGGATTGGCTGACTCCAGTCCGGGTAGAACTGGGCTTTCAGTAGCGCCAGAGTGGCAAACAGCAGCGCGTTATCGCCAAACGCAGAGAGAAACTGCGCGGCAATAACTGCTTTCATTCCCTTCGACCATAGCGAAGTGTTAGTGTGCACTGACTCACTCATCGTGTTTTTCCGCTTCGTCTACCCAACTTTTCAACGTGACAAAGTCAGGCTTGCCGCTGCCCAGTAATGGCATCTGCTTCAGATAGCGAATGTCACGCGGTACGGCAAGTTCCGGTACGCCGTGCTCGCGGGCGTATTGCTGTAGTTTATCGCGCGTCAGTTCGCTGTCTGTAGTGAACAATACCAGCGCCTCGCCTTTACTGGCGTCGCTCTTAATCGCGGTGGCATGGACTTTATCTGGAGAAACACCAAGTGCCAGTTGTTCCACCATTTCCAGTGAAACCATCTCTCCGGCAATTTTGGCGAAGCGTTTTGCCCGCCCCTGAATCTGCACAAATCCCTGTTCATCAAAACGCACGATATCGCCAGTGTCATACCAGCCGCGCTCCATCTCACCGAGTATGTTCTCAGCCGTTGGCACTTCCAGCACGCCTGGTTTCTCCACCCGCAGGTAGCCGTTCATTATGTTCGGCCCTTTTAGTTGCAGGCGACCACCTTCTTCAATACCCGGAACCGCCAGCAGACGTGCATCCATACCCGGCAAAATACGCCCGACGGTGCCGGGTTTCGCTGCCATCGGTACGTTGATGGACACCACTGGCGCGCATTCAGTCACGCCGTAGCCTTCAAGAATACGCAGGCCAAATTTATCCTGCCAAAGTCGTTTGGTGCTTTCTTGTAGTTTCTCCGCGCCAGCCACCACATAGCGTAGACGATAGAAGTCATACGGGTTGGCGAAGCGCGCGTAATGACCAAGGAAGGTCGAAGTACCGAAAAGCACCGTACAACTGCGGTCGTACACCAGTTCAGGCACAATGCGGTAATGCAATGGACTGGGGTAAAGGAAGACTTCAGCGCCCGTCAGCAGGGGCGTAAACAAGCCAACAGTTAAACCAAAGGAGTGAAACAACGGTAACGCCGACATAAAGCGATCGTTGGTGGTGAAATCGGCAATCGTTTTAATCTGCTCGACGTTCGCCAGAATGCTTTTATGGCTATGGACGACGCCTTTCGGATGGCCTTCAGAACCGGAGGTAAAGAGGATCAGCGCCTCTTCTTCTGGTTGCTGTTTTACCTGTGCCAGACGCGGCATCAACAGATGGGCGAAGATCCACACTTTGTCGGCAGTGGTGACATCCGCTTTTAAATCTTCCAGATACACCCAGCGTACCTGAGTCAGCTGCTCCGGCAGATGCCAGAGTTTGCCTTTGTCGAGGAACTGGCGAGAAGTGAAGATAGTTTTGATTTCAGCCGCCGTAATGGCGCTGGTCAGCCCTTTTACCCCGGCGGTGTAGTTCATCATTGCCGGAATACGGCGACGGGCGATGGCCCCAAAAATCACTGCCGCACTGATGCCTGCATTGGGCAGCATTAAGCCGATTCTTTCCCCTTCAACGCTATATTTTTCGAGGATGCGACCAACAAACAGTGTGTTAGTGAGCAACTTGCGATAGGTATCTGGGGTAAAGTTGACGTCTTCGACACACTTTTTCCTGGCCCCAAAACGGTACATTGCGCTCAGTAGTGATTCGTACAGCGTTTCACGTGGGCGTACCGCCATACGCGCTTCCATCATAATTTGGTGCAGCATTTCCCCCGCGATTTTACGGCGGTCACGGGCGCGCGGCGCATCTGGCATCGGCACCTGCGTGGGAGGCAAAATATGCAGATGAATTTGCGGGAACAAGCGCCGTTTAACCAGACCTTTCAGGCGACTGAAATGCGTAAGCTCCGCCCCTTCAATTCGCACCGGAATAACCGTCGCGCCTGACTTCGCCGCCACAAAACCGGCGCCATCGTAAATTTTCATCAGCGAACCGGTGGTCGTGATGCGCCCCTCCGGGAAAATCACGACCGGACGGCCTTGTTCCACCAAACGAACCAGATGTTTGATTGCCATCGGCTGTGTCGGATCGAGAGGAACGAAGTCGATAAATGATTTCAACCAACGCATATACCACTGCTGGCTGATGGAGGTGTAAACAGCAAACACCGGGCGAACGGGTAAAAATAGCGCCAGCAGAATGCCATCAATAAAAGAGACGTGATTGGGCGTGATAAGAACGCGCTCTCCCTTCAGCGCCTGGGTGTCACCTGTCACGCGAACGCGGTACAGAGCAAGGCACAAATTTCGAAAAAAGCTAAAAAGCATTTCAACTCCCTTTGCTCATTATTCATTAAATGCGAATGCGGTGAGATTACACGAGATGAAGAGCTCGAGCGACAGTAAAGTCGGTGCGAAAAAAAACCTGCGCATCCGCGCAGGTTGGTGCAAGAGACAGGGTACGAAGAGCGTACCGAATAATCTCACCAATCAATACCTCTGGGATCTTGATTGTGGTCCGCACGACGACGCTTCGCCAGCGAGAAAAAGCAAAGGAATGAAGGGAAATGCAACGAGGTGTGTAAATTGTCGGTTACTGTTACAGATTTGCGACAGGCAAAAAAAACCTGCGCATCTGCGCAGGCTGGTGTAATTCATGTGCTCAACCCGAAGTTGACTTCACCTATCAATACCTCTGGGATCACCACTTTATCAACCTGTAGACAAATGCCACCAGCAGTCAATCGCAACAGCGTTTCGCAAAGTGTAACCAAAGGTTTGCAATCTCTTTTTTTCCTTACTTATTCTCGTTTCGCGCACACTTCCCACGCTGAAATCACAACGCCCCTTGAACCAACGGGCGTTTTCCGTAACACTGGCAGAATGTAAGCGTTTACCCACAAAGGTATTTTCATGGCGACCATTAAGGATGTAGCCCGACTGGCAGGCGTTTCAGTCGCCACCGTTTCCCGCGTCATTAATAACTCTCCAAAAGCCAGCGAAGCTTCTCGTCTGGCTGTGCATAGCGCAATGGAATCTCTGAGTTATCACCCGAACGCTAACGCCCGCGCGTTGGCGCAACAGACCACTGAAACGGTTGGCCTGGTCGTTGGTGATGTTTCCGATCCGTTTTTCGGTGCAATGGTGAAAGCGGTCGAACAGGTGGCTTACCATACCGGTAATTTCTTATTAATTGGCAACGGTTACCACAACGAACAAAAAGAACGCCAGGCCATTGAGCAGTTGATTCGCCATCGCTGCGCCGCGCTGGTCGTCCATGCCAAAATGATCCCGGATGCCGATTTGTCCTCATTGATGAAGCAAATACCCGGCATGGTGTTAATCAACCGGATCCTTCCGGGTTTTGAGAGTCGTTGTATCGCTCTGGACGATCGCTACGGTGCCTGGCTGGCGACGCGCCATTTAATTCAGCAAGGTCATACACGCATTGGTTATCTCTGCTCTAACCACTCTATTTCTGATGCCGAAGATCGTCTGCGAGGGTATTACGATGCCCTTGCCGAAAGCGGTATTCCGGCTAATGATCGGCTGGTGACTTTCGGCGAACCGGACGAAAGCGGTGGCGAACAGGCGATGACAGAACTGTTGGGAAGAGGCAGAAATTTCACCGCCGTGGCTTGTTATAACGACTCAATGGCGGCAGGCGCGATGGGCGTGCTCAATGACAATGGGATTGATGTACCAGGTGAAATTTCGCTGATTGGTTTTGATGATGTGCTGGTGTCACGTTATGTACGCCCACGGCTGACCACGGTCCGTTACCCAATAGTGACAATGGCGACCCAGGCTGCAGAACTGGCATTGGCGCTGGCGGATAATCGCCCACTGCCAGAAATCACCAACGTTTTTAGTCCTACGCTGGTACGTCGCCATTCAGTTTCAACACCGTCGCTGGATGCAAGTCATAACGCAGCCAGCGACTAGCCGCGATTAAAGCAACTCGAGCGCCAGTAATTCCTCAATGGTCTGGCGGCGGCGAATCAACCGCGCCTGACCATTATCAAACAGAACTTCTGGCAACAGTGGGCGACTATTGTAGTTAGATGACATTGACGCACCATATGCGCCGGTATCATGCAGCACCAGATAATCGCCAGCCTTCACTTCCGGTAAAGCACGGGTTTCAACATTCCCCCCTTCCTGCTGGGTAAAGACATCGCCCGATTCACATAATGGTCCTGCGACAACGGTTTCCACCGTTGGCGCATGTTCAAGAGAGCGACCATCAGCCGCCAGCGCGCTAATATGGTGATAACTGCCATACATTGCCGGGCGCATCAGATCGTTAAATCCAGCGTCAACCAGCACAAAGTGGCGACTCCCCATTTGTTTGACGCTCCGCACCTGGGTAATTAACACACCAGACTGCGCTACCAGGAAGCGGCCCGGTTCGATTTCCAGTTTCACTGGGTGACCGAGATGGCGGGCGATTTGCTCACGCGCGGCATGCCACAGACCATAATAATGTTCAGTATCAACCGCCTCTTCTCCCTGCTGATACGGAACAGAAAGCCCGCCCCCCGCAGAAATAGCCTGTAAATCCTGACCGAATTCGATGACCTGATGCACCATCGCGCCACACACCTGCTCCAGATGCGCATAATCAACACCAGAACCGATGTGCATGTGAATGCCAACCAATTGCATATGATGACGTTGTATGACTTCCAGCGCGGCCGGAAGATCGGTATACCAGATGCCGTGCTTGCTGTTTTCGCCACCGGTATTGGTTTTTTGGCTGTGTCCGTGACCAAACCCCGGGTTAACGCGCAGCCATACCCGATGTCCTGGCGAAACCTGACCCAGTTGATCGAGCATATCAACAGACCCCGCATTCACCGGAATTTGCAATTCACTGACGCGCTCAAGCGTTGCCTGATCGATAACATCCGCGGTAAAGACGATGTCATCGGGATGCGTTTGCGGATTATATCCCGCCGCCAGCGCACGCTCGATTTCACCCAATGAGACGGAATCTACTTTCACACCCTGCTCACGCATTAAGCGCAAAATATGAATATTGGAACAGGCTTTCTGCGCGAATCGCACCACATCAAACTGTTTCAGCGCTGCAATCTGCCGACGAATAATTTGCGCATCGTAAACCCACACCGGGCAGCCAAATTCTGAGGGCAAACGCAGTAGATTTTCGGCGGTGAGATCGGTATCGGTGCTGAACAGTGAATGTGGCATAACAAACTCCAGATAAGTGCTTTTTTATGATTACGCCACATCATAAAAAGAATAAAAAATATCGATTTATGTCGAGTCTATGCAAAAATGATATGGATTACCGGATTGTGAGAGAATGCTAATGGCCGCCGTTAACTTACGTCATATTGAAATTTTTCATGCGGTTATGACCGCCGGCAGCCTGACTGAGGCGGCACAACTGCTGCATACTTCACAGCCAACCGTCAGCCGCGAACTGGCGCGCTTTGAAAAGGTGATCGGGTTGAAACTGTTTGAACGCGTACGCGGTCGATTACACCCTACCGTTCAAGGGCTGCGTCTGTTTGAAGAAGTGCAGCGCTCCTGGTACGGGCTGGATCGCATCGTCAGCGCCGCCGAAAGTCTGCGCGAGTTTCGCCAGGGAGAACTGTCTATTGCCTGCCTGCCGGTCTTTTCGCAGTCTTTTTTGCCGCCGCTGCTACAACCGTTTCTGGCCCGTTATCCTGAAGTCAGCTTAAACATTGTCCCGCAGGAATCACCGCTACTTGAAGAGTGGCTTTCGGCACAGCGTCATGATCTAGGGCTCACCGAAACGCTGCATACGCCTGCGGGTACGGAACGTACCGAATTACTGTCTTTAGATGAAGTGTGTGTTTTACCGCCGGGCCATCCGCTGGCGGCAAAAAAGGTATTAACACCGGAAGATTTTCACGGTGAGAACTACATCAGCCTTTCCCGTACTGACAGCTATCGCCAGCTGTTGGATCAGTTGTTTAGTGAGAATCAGGTTAAACGACGCATGATAGTAGAAACCCATAGCGCCGCGTCAGTTTGCGCGATGGTACGGGCGGGAGCGGGAGTTTCGGTAGTTAACCCACTCACCGCTCTGGATTATGCGGCAAGTGGGTTAGTGGTGCGGCGATTTAGTATTGCGGTTCCCTTCACCGTCAGCCTGATTCGCCCTCTACATCGTCCGTCATCAGCACTGGTGCAGGCATTCAGCAAGCATTTACAAACCGGTTTACCAAAACTGGTTGCCGCTCTTGAAGCTATTTTGTAGTGAATTACGACAGCATAAAGGCTACTGCATCCTCGGCATGAATAGCCGCAGTATCAAACACAGGCAGAACACTGCGCTCTTCTGGCACCAGTAAACCAATTTCCGTACAGCCAAAAATGACGCCCTGCGCGCCCTGTTCTGCGAGGCGAGCAATCACTTGCGCATAATAAGTGCGTGATGTTTCGCTAAAATGCCCCAGACACAGTTCTTCAAAAATAATCTGATTAATTTTCGCCCTTTCATCCGCTTCAGGGATCAGACAGTCGATGGAAAATTGCTCCGCCAGTCGCCCACGATAAAAATCCTGTTCCATGGTGTAGCGTGTCCCCAGCAGCGCCACACAAGTCATTCCGGCACGGGTAATTGCACGTCCAGTGGCATCCGCAATATGTAAGAAAGGCAGTGAACAACGGGATTCGATAGCATCCGCTACTTTGTGCATCGTATTGGTACATAACACAATGCCTTCAGCCCCCGCCCGCTGTAAGCCAAGCGCCGCTTCAGCCAGAATTTCTCCTGCTTTGTCCCACTCCCCGCGACGTTGACACTCTTCTATTTCATGAAAATCAACGCTATGTAGTAGCACTTGCGCCGAGTGAAGCCCACCAAGTCGCTGTTTAATGCCTTCATTTATCAGACGATAGTAAGGAATAGTGGATTCCCAGCTCATACCCCCTAGCAGACCAATTGTTTTCATTCCTTTCTCCTGACTTGTAAGTTAATGCAGCAAGGCTGAATAAGGAACTCAACGGCCTGGCGCCTGATCTCTATTAGCGAAAAAAAGGCCGGATGTACAGCACATCCGGCCAGAGACATCAGATGCCGATATTTCTCAATTTCTCGCCTGCCATCAGTTTGCGTTCGATATGCTCCAGCGTGACATTCTTGGTTTCCGGAATGAGCCAGAAGGTAATGCCCACAAACGCAATGTTCAGCGCGGTGTAGAGCCAGAACGTACCGGCAGCACCAATGCTGTCGAGCAGAGTCAGGAAGGTCGCGCCGATAATCATGTTCGACACCCAGTTCGTGGTGGTCGAACAGGTAATACCAAAATCGCGGCATTTCAGCGGCTGAATTTCAGAGCACAGGATCCACACCACTGGCGCGGCGCTCATCGCATAACCGGCAATACACATCATCGTCATGCCAACAGAGAGCCAGGACAAACCACTGGAAGCCGTACCGTTATCAAACTGCATCAGGCAATAGCCCAGCACCAGAGTGCCTAACGCCATCACGCTGAAACCAATTTTCAGTGCCGGCTTACGCCCGGCTTTATCTACCGTAAACACCGCAATAAAAGTAGCAAACATAAAGGTTAGCCCCACGACCAGAGTCGCAATCATCTGCTGTTCGGTCGTCGTAAAGCCCGCCATTTTGAAGATGCGCGGCGCGTAGTACATGATGATGTTCATACCGGTAAATTGTTGCATCGCCTGCAACAACATACCGAGGAATACCGCACGACGTACGTTACGGTTGATTTTAAACAGCGCCCAACCGCCCTGTTTTAATTTCAGGCTTTCACGAATTTCGTTAAGTTCTTCTCGCGCTTTTTCTGATGTATCGCGCAGCATACGCAGCACTTCTTCCGCCTCGATATGACGCCCTTTCTCCGCCAGCCAGCGCGGGCTATTTGGCAGGAAAACAACCAGAATAATCAGCAGGACTGCCGGTAAGGCAAGAACACCTAACATTGCACGCCAGTTACCGCTATAGCTGAATGCCGTGTCGGATAAAAACGCCAGCACGATGCCCAGCGTTACCATCAACTGGTACATACTGATCATCTTGCCACGTACGTTTTCACTCGCCATTTCAGAGAGGTACAGTGGAGCTGTATAAGAGGCAATCCCCACGGCAATACCAAGCACCACACGAGCGGCGATTAACATTTCTACGCTGGTCGCAAAAGCCGACCCTATCGAACCGAGCACAAACAGGATGGCCCCTGCCATCAAACTGTATTTGCGCCCCAGGCGGAACGACAGCCAACCATTGAACAGTGCACCAATTGCCGCGCCGAGCATCATGCTACTGACCACCCATTCCTGTAATCGACTGGTTAGCACAAAGTGATCGGTAATGAACGGCAACGCTCCGGCGATAACCCCGATATCAAGACCAAATAACAATCCTGCGACCGCAGCAGCTACCGAAACAAACATATTCATACGACGCGTATCTCGCAGAGGACGCGGCGTTAAAGCAGATTCCGTATTGATAGTCACCATTTTTTCCTGCCAGCAGAGAATAAGACATAGTGAAAAAATACGTGAACAACTCATACAGGTGTCAGGTCGGAATTAGCATAAATATGGATTAAATTGCTACGACATGCGGTTATGTGATGGATATTCCAATTTTCAAATTAAGTAAAATTATTGACGTTATTATTAACTATATAATTTTAAAGCAGATAAAACTCATAAAATTTATTAATTGATAATTGATATGGATTATTTCATAACCGAGATATGGATTATGATGATCTGCAGGTATAAAAAACCCTGCCATACGGCAGGGCCATAAAAGTGAATTGAATAACTTAACGCGCCAGCCAGCCGCCATCTACGGCGATGGTATAACCATTCACATAGTCTGAAGCACTCGAGGCAAGGAATACCACCGGCCCCATCAGATCGCTCGGCAATCCCCAACGCCCTGCCGGGATGCGGTCAAGAATTTCCGCACTACGCTGTTCATCAGCCCGCAGTTGTTGGGTATTGTTGGTCGCCATATAGCCCGGAGCAATCGCATTAACGTTGATGTTATGTTTTGCCCATTCGTTCGCCATCAGACGGGTCACGCCCATCACGCCGCTTTTTGATGCAGTATACGAAGGTACGCGGATCCCGCCCTGGAATGAGAGCATGGACGCGATATTGATAATCTTGCCACCGTTGCCCTGTGCGATGAAGTGTTTCGCCGCCGCCTGAGACATGAAGAATACACTTTTGATGTTCAGGTTCATCACATCGTCCCAGTCTTTTTCACTGAAATCGAGTGCATCTTCACGGCGAATCAATCCGGCGTTATTGACCAGGATATCAATATGGCCGAACTCTGCTACTGCACGATCCAGCAGTGCAGGAATGCCATCAATCTGACGTAGATCGGCGTTCAGGCTTAAAAAGCGACGCCCCAGCGCCGTGACCTGTTCAATGGTTTCTGTCGGTTCAACGATATTAATGCCGACGATATCACAGCCCGCTTGCGCCAGTCCCAGCGCCATCCCCTGCCCCAGTCCAGTGTCACAGCCAGTGACTACCGCGACTTTACCATCAAGAGAAAATTCTTTTAAAATCATGATAATACCTTATTCATTTTGCCCGCAACTAGCGCAGGTCTTTAACGGCAACGTGGTCCATATCATCGAAGACCTGGTTTTCACCGACCATGCCCCAGATAAAGGTATAAGCTTTGGTCCCTACGCCGGAGTGGATAGACCAACTCGGGGAAATGACTGCCTGCTCGTTATGCATCACAATGTGACGCGTTTCTTGCGGTTGCCCCATCATGTGGAAAACGCAGGCGTCATCATCCATGTTGAAATAGAAGTAAACTTCCATCCGACGCTCGTGGGTGTGGCATGGCATGGTATTCCACAGGTTTCCCGGAGCCAGCTCCGTTAGCCCCATGCTCAACTGGCAGGTTTCCAGCACATCTGGCACAAAATATTTGTTAATTGTGCGACGATTACTGGTGATGTTATCGCCCAGCGTAACCGGAGCGACTTCAGCCGGGGTCACTTTTTTAGTGGGATACGTCGTATGAGCAGGTGCGCAGTTGTAATAAAACTTCGCCGGAGTGGCACTATCAATGCTGGCAAAGACCACTTCTTTTGCACCTTTGCCAACATAGAGAGCGTCGCGGTGACCGATTTCGTAGCATTGACCATCGACGGTAATCGTACCAGCGCCGCCAATATTAATAACGCCCAGCTCGCGACGCTCCAGGAAGTAGCTCACGCCCAGTTGTTTTCCAACTTCCCCGCCAACAGAAACCGTTTTTGCTACCGGCATAATGCCGCCAACAATAATGCGGTCAATGTGGCTGTAAACCATCGTGTACTCATCCGCGACGAATACCTTTTCAACCAAAAATTCATTGCGCAGCCCCTGTGTATCCAGCGTTTTTGCATGCGCACTGTGGATGCTCTGTCTTACGTCCACATCAACCTCCGATAATCATTGAACTGTAAAATTACAACGATTGTGAAACATCGTTTCGTTTTATTCTTTAAAGGATGATATGCCTGCACAGTGCGCTTTTCAATCAAAAATAAAACATTGTTTCATTTTTAGATAAGGGATTGAGAAAAGTGTCGCGTCGATCACGAATAAGTCAGGTGAAGGCAAAACTCAGCGTCTATGGAGTATGCGCGCAGACGTGCCAACCATCATCATGAAATGGCTTGATGGCGGCAGATGTTTAACGAATAGAAAGGAATTTAGATCGGGTCGTCACGTTCAATAGTTAACGCCACGCCCTGACCACCGCCAATACAAAGTGTAGCCAGCCCTTTACGCGCGTTGCGTTTTACCATTTCATGGACCAAAGAAACCAGAATACGGCAACCGGATGCGCCAATCGGGTGACCCAACGCAATTGCGCCACCGTTAACATTGACCCTACGTTCATCCCATTCGAGCATTTTGCCAACAGAAAGCGCCTGCGCGGCAAACGCTTCATTAGCCTCAATAAGATCGACATCAGAAAGCTGCCAGCCCACACGCTCAAGGCAACGGCGAGTCGCATATACCGGAGCAATCCCCATCAGCGCAGGATCGACACCAACACTGGCAAAGGCGCGAATACGTGCCAGCACGGGTAAATTCAATGCTCGCGCTTTGGCTTCGCTCATCATCATTACTGCAGCAGCACCATCATTAATAGATGAAGCATTACCCGCAGTAACAGAACCGTGGCTATCAAATGATGGGTTTAAGCTAGCCAGCCCTTCTGCACTGGCATCCGTACGCGGCTGTTCATCGGTATCAACAATCAGCAGCTGCCCATTGTTTTGCGTTCTCACCGGGACAATCTCATCGTTGAATCGTCCAGCGTCAATGGCCGCCCGCGCTTTTTGTTGTGAACTAAGTGCATAGGCATCTTGTAATTGACGGCTGATGCCATATTCACGCGCCAGATTTTCGGCAGTGACACCAATATGGTAATCATTGAACGCGTCCCATAAGCCATCATGCACCAGACTATCAACCAGTTGGCTATCGCCAAGCTGTGCTCCGGTGCGGCTATCAGTCAGGACATGTGGTGCGCGACTCATGTTTTCCTGACCACCGGCGATGACAATATCAGCCTCGCCACACTGGATCGCTTGTGTGGCAAGATGCAGTGCTTTTAACCCGGAACCACAAACATCATTAATCGTAATTGCCGAAACACTGTTGGGTAGACCACCTTTAATGGCCGATTGCCGTGCTGGATTCTGCCCAGCCCCTGCGGTCAGAACCTGCCCCAGAATCACTTCATCCACCGCATGTGCTGCAACGCCAGTGCGTTCTAATAACGCTTTCACGACCAGGCTACCAAGTTCTACGGCAGAATGGCCAGCCAACGCTCCACGAAAGCAGCCGATAGGTGTTCGTAACGCACCGACAATCACAACGTCTTTCATCACAACCTCGCACAGATTAACAGCGCAATAGTAAATGATTGTTAATAAAAATTATTTTAAATGTTTAAAAATAGTGATTTTTATCACAAAGGAAATTCACCGGAATGAGGGATGGATACCCAACTGGCACGCAATGTTTGCATCTACTAACCTATGAATCCATGAGGTGATATAGCGTTAATCTCCCATATTTGACCTGGTTTATGGTAAATTGCCCTCCATTTTTCTTAATTTGTAGATGATACGTTCAAATAATGTCTAAAATTTGGTCAAAAGAAGAAACTCTCTGGAGCTTCGCACTGTACGGCACAGCCGTTGGCGCAGGCACGCTCTTTCTCCCTATTCAGCTAGGTTCAGCGGGAGCGGTGGTCCTGTTTATTACAGCACTGGTCGCATGGCCTTTAACATATTGGCCACATAAGGCCCTGTGCCAGTTCATCCTTTCTTCAAAAACATCCGCAGGCGAAGGGATTACTGGTGCAGTAACTCATTACTATGGCAAGAAGATCGGCAATCTGATTACCACTCTTTACTTCATTGCTTTTTTTGTCGTCGTGTTGATATATGCAGTGGCGATCACCAATTCGCTGACAGAACAGCTGGCAAAGCATATGGTCATCGACCTGCGCATTCGTATGCTGGTGAGTCTGGGTGTTGTGTTAATTCTGAATCTCATTTTTCTGATGGGGCGCCATGCCACAATTCGGGTAATGGGATTTTTGGTGTTTCCACTAATTGCCTATTTCTTATTTCTTTCTTTCTACCTCGTCGGTAGCTGGCAACCAGCTCTATTAACTACCCAAGTAGAGTTCAATCAGAATACCCTTCACCAGATATGGATATCGATTCCCGTGATGGTTTTCGCCTTTAGCCATACGCCCATTATTTCTACGTTTGCTATTGATAGACGTGAAAAATATGGCGAACACGCTATGGATAAATGCAAAAAAATTATGAAAATCGCTTATCTCATCATTTGTGTGAGCGTACTTTTCTTCGTCTTTAGCTGCCTGTTATCAATACCACCATCTTATATTGAAACAGCTAAAGAAGAGGGTGTTACCATTTTATCGGCACTTTCTATGCTGCCAAATGCCCCTACATGGTTGTCGATTTCGGGAATAATTGTCGCGGTTGTAGCAATGTCTAAATCATTTTTAGGTACCTACTTTGGTGTTATTGAAGGTGCAACGGAATTAGTCAAAACAACGCTACAGCAGGCAGGGGTTAAAAAAAGCCGTGCATTTAACCGCGCGCTGTCAATTATGTTAGTATCACTGATTACTTTCATCGTTTGCTGCATCAACCCTAATGCAATTTCGATGATTTATGCGATCAGTGGTCCACTTATTGCCATGATTCTTTTTATCATGCCAACGCTGTCAACATATCTCATCCCGGCACTTAAGCCCTGGCGTTCCATCGGAAATCTAATTACGTTGATCGTCGGTATCCTGTGCGTATCGGTAATGTTCTTTAGCTAATCACTGATGTGAATGGTTCAAAATAACCACTATTTTGAACCATTCCAATTCTTACAATGCACATCTTGCTTTGTTCACACCCTCCAAACGCTCCATAACTTAAACGAGCATTATCAAGCTGTTATCCTAAATAAAAATCTGAACATCTTAATTAAGACTATTTAAGATGCATCACTTAGATTTACAAGATATCTTCTGGTCATTCGAAAACAATTTGCAGTATAGATATTCTTAATACATTAGGCACTTGTCTGATTTGCAATAAGGCCAATATGATTAACTGAGTGAAATCCAATCACATTTAAAGCTTAATGATGCACGCTTAAATATACCATTAAGAATAATGACAAATACGGATTAAACACAATTTTTCATAAAAAGCTTACTAAATCAGAGTGTATTGACATCATCAATAACCAATGAAATTATGCAATTATCTATGAATAGGGAGGTTATTAACATGAGGCTTTGTAGTCGCTATAAAAGTCTTACATGCAATAGTTGCTCAATGCATTGCCAAATAATGCCAGAAAAATCACCACGTTTGCAGTATTGTGCAAATGCATGTTTTTGTATGTGGCCCGAAGAGAGTTCGTATTTTAATCGTGGCGTGGTTGAAGGTATATTAAGTAAAAACCACAACGCTCGATTAAGCGGATATATTTTTGTAGATTTTTCAGTAAGCTTTTTACGCCTTTTTTTAGAGAGTGACTGGATCGACTATCTTACGAGTACTGAGATGGGAATAGTGTTAGTAAGCGATCGAAATATGCAATCTCTTGCTAATTACTGGAGGAAACACAACTCCGCGATATCAGCCATTATATATAATGATGATGGCCTGGATATTGCTAACGAAAAGATCAGGCAACTATTCATTGGTCGTTATTTGTCATTTACCAGAGGCAATACGTTAACTCAAATGGAATTCACCATTATGGGACATATGGTTTCTGGTTATAATCCATATCAGATTGCAGAGGTTCTTGATATGGATATCCGTAGCATCTACGCCTACAAGCAAAGAATTGAAAAAAGGATGGGTGGTAAAATAAACGAATTATTTATCCGTTCACACTCCGTTCAGCACTGAAACATAACTGTCGATAATAATAAGCATTGTATATACGGGCACTTATAAAGATGCCCGTATTTTATCACATGAACTTTTAATTCAGTTTATTTGAGCGCTTATTTAATTATGTCACCTTACGCGCTACCGCAAAAATGAAAAGATATTGCGAGAAGAAGGCATAAAGACAACGGTTAAGAGTGTTAAATTTGTTAATTCACATGGAATTTTAAGTTGCATTGATATGCTATAATTATAGTTTGTATGATAAATATAAAATTAATATATATTTATTCCATGAATACTAATATACTTATCAAACTATATAATTTCAATTTACTTAATTTTATGTTTCATTGACGTATGTACTGGATTATTAACGATAATATTGAGTTCTGGCCAGAGCACAGAAAATTAATTTCGGTACATGACGCCGAGCTTAACGCCGTTCTGACAACGCCAGCAAGCAGGTGCTTATCTCTGCTACTTGAAGCCTTTCCTGATGTGGTTGCACAACAGGATTTTTTCTCCAGAGTCTGGGAAGAAGAAGGCATGCGAGTACCGGTCAACACGTTATATCAAAATATATCGATTATCAGACGCGGGTTTCGCACGGTTGGTGAAACCAACCATTCGCTTATTGCAACCGTGCCGAGAAAAGGTTTTAAGCTCAGTAATGATATAAACATAGAAAACCATGTAATAATCCCTTCTGCAGATGCACAAAAGACCATATCTCCCCAATGCTTGAACGTTAAAGATGAGTTTAAAGAGACAAGTGCTCATCCAGATAATTATCTCAGAAATATAGTCAGGCTATCTAAAAATTATTTACCCATGCTAAGTGCATTTGCCGTAGGTTTGCTTACCGCATTTTTTCTCTGGCACAATAGTCAACCCAAATCATTCTTTAAAGATTACAAAACTGTTGCACAAATAAATGGTTGTCATTTCAATGTTACAGAAGATAGCATTGATGGGTTGAAAGATCTCGATAAATATAAGAACCGTATATTAGGATCTGGAATTGATTGTAAAAAATACCCCTGGCTATATTTCCCTCTCGATAAGTCATCTCCCGGATTGATTGTTATGGCATGCAAAAAGAACCATAGTAATAACACAGTTGCAGACTGTTTAACTCTATCGTATCGCGGAGTTAACCATGATTCGTTATAAAAAAACGCTGTTTATTATTTTATGCTTTCTCAGTGGCTTCATTTTTTTTATTGCCTATCATTATTCCAAAGAACAAATAGTATACAATGAGAAATGCACGGCCAATTGGATTATATTTAATGACCAAGGGAGGGCTAATCTCACTATTGACTTTATGTATAATAAAAATAAAAAGACAGGAACTGTTGCACTTAGCGGTACCTGGAAACAAAACACAAACACTTATAAATCATTTCGCCGAGATATTGAATATACGTGGATCGAAAATTATGACACTTTGCATCTTACCTCTACCAAAATAAATAAATTTGATATTATCGATCAAATTTCAGACGATAATCTTGCACAACTCCTGCCTGATTTTTATATATTTCCGGGAAAAATGATAAGCTATAATGTTCAAAAACAGAACAATCATGATTTTCTTTTAAGCATTGGCAATAGAGCAATTATGTATTGCGCAAGGTAACAAAACAACTTGATGATGCATCTGTAATTAAAAGTCCAAACAACAAATGTAACATTTCAGGCATTGGAATATAATCTTTATATATTCTTATATCCATCCCTGACAGTTTATGCGGTAATCCCCTCCCCCATTCAAATTACATCCGTCATTAAAAAACCCTTCCGCACTCCACTATGACAATAATGGTGTAAAAATAAACGCTGGTTCGCACAGAGATATTTAATAGAGCACATAAACATAATAGTTGCTAATAAATAAAATTACTCTTGCAATAATTCTTTCACACCAGATTGTAAGTCGACGCATAGCTATTCCTCACAGCCTATCATTTTATCTTAAATGAACAATCACATTAAATTAAGAAATGTGATAATCATAACTTTATCGATTATTTTCAATTGGTTATATACTTACATGATTAACAAATCATTAATTAAGAATATTTCAGATTACAATCACATCAAGCTAATATAAATTAACTTAAACAATCATGATGAATTTAGCAAAAAGAAATATTAAATGAAATATATGAATATCAGTTATATCTGTTACTCATGCAGGATGCCAAAAACCACAAACTTAATAGAGGTGAGCTAATGGATTTAGAAAATAAGTTCTCATATCATTTCCCTGATGGAATCATACTTACAGAAGATGGCATTCTTACAAAAGGGAATGAGGAATTTTACATCCCGCCGAAAGAACTCGGTGTATTATTTGTATTGCTTGAATCGGCGGGAAATGTTGTATCCAAAGATGCGATCATCGAATCTGTATGGAAAAATGTAATTGTAAGTGACGAATCCCTTACACGATGCATCTATTCATTAAGATGTATTTTTGAAAGAATTGGCTACAACCGTTGCATTGAAACCATATATAGAAAAGGTTATCGATTCAGTGGGCAAGTATTCAAGATAAAAGAAAATCAAGATAATGTTCCAGGCAGCACTATTGCTTTATTTCCATTTACAATATCTCACAGCAGTCGGGATCCATTAGCACTTAATCAGGAACTTGTACAACTAATCTCAAATAAAAAAACCGATGATCTATATATATATCCAATGGCTGCAACCCAGTATTGCATAGATAATAAATCTCAGACAGCCTTCCTGGCCAGGTTCAAACCCGATTATTTTGTCACAGGAAGAATCAGCAAATATGATGCTTCTAATAGTTTATATATTGAAGTAATCGATGCAAAAAGTTTTTATCTTATTGCCAGCACACATCTTGAGGCAGATGACATACAAAAAATCTCACACTTTATAATTAGTAACTTATATCTGGCAATGAAGAAAACTAAAGTAGAACCAGGTTTTATGTCCCGACACGTACCTTCTGATGAAAATATTTTATCAGCCGAAATGTCTGCCGGGAAAAATGAACTGAATGAATTCACGCCTGAAAGCATTGCCAATGCAATAACTATATTTGAAAGTGTTAAAAATAAATCTAATGCTCAGTCAATAACCAATGAATGCTACTGCCTGTTGGCTGAGTGTCATATGTCTATGGCACTTCATGGTCTATACGAACTTAAACATGCAACTCAAAAAGCATTGGCCTTTATAGATAAGGTATCTGATAAAAATATTTTCGATGGAAATATTTTAGGAATTATGGGACTGATAACCGGTCTTTCCGGACAAACGACTGCATCACGCATTTTTTTTGACCATGCACAGACACAAGTATTAGATGTAGCCTCCTTGTATTACTATAAGACACTGGTAAATATATATAATGAAAGAATTGAAGATGCTATCGCTTGTATAGACCAGTCACTGCTACTTGAACCAAAAAGACATAAAGCCGCTATAATAAAAAAATGCATTGATGTATATGTTTCTACAACACACAATGAAAGAAAAGCGTTCTCTTATCACGGAACAGAGAAAGAATATCATTTAGTTATTATCAATAACATTCAAAAATTGAAGCAATTGACAAAAGTTAACAGCATTATTGATTTTAATGCTCAATATGAGGTCGCTTGATCTGCAATAAATATCATAAGCAGAATAGCGCTCTATATTTTGAGGTATACACTCTATTTTTATAGGGGATATTGGATTTATCAACATCTGACGTGAACGTATCAACAATAACGGAAGAATTCGATGACTACGAAAAAAACTGAGAAAGAGAAAAAGTAAGAGACTGGAGCGGGCGAAGGGAATCGAACCCTCGTATAGAGCTTGGGAAGCTCTCGTTCTACCATTGAACTACGCCCGCTTCGAGATGCGTAAGGCATTATAAACCTTACGCTCTCCTAAGCAAGTGCCTTGCTACTGACTGCTGATTAATTCGCCATCAGCACTTTGGCTTGCTACCCTGTGGCGGCAAGTAGCGCAAAGGATCTATTGCCGTAGCACGGTAGCGAATCTGGAAATGTAGCCGCACGGATTCCGCATCAGTACTTCCCATAGTTGCTATCTTTTGCCCAGCCTTAACACTTTGCCCATTGTTCACCAACATCGTGTCGTTATGGGCATAAGCAGTAATGTAATCTTCACTGTGTTTAATCATTATAAGATTACCGTAACCACGCAGCTGATTACCCACATATACCACTTTCCCGGCACCTGCAGCGTATATTGGCGTCCCGCGTGCCGCCGCAATATCAATCCCTTTATTGCCACCATCTGCCATTGAGTAAGGCATAATAACCTTTCCGCTCGTTGGCCATAACCAGCAACGTTGCCCAACCGGCGGCCATGAAGATTTCGAAACGGCCGAAGACGGTGTCACTGACGCTGTTTTTGTCGTCGATTTGCCGGTGGATTTGCGCGTGCCGTTACTACTTTTTTTCGCCCCACCCAGTTTCAGCTTTTGGCCGATTTCTATGGTATAGGGGGGGGAGATGTCGTTGAGTCGGGCTAGCTCTTTTACGCTGGTTCCCGTGGTGCGTGAAATACGATAAAGCGTATCCCCCCGTTTCACGGTGTAAACGGAGCCGGAATACGTTCCTGTATCTGATGATTTGCTACCCGAGCAGCCAGCCAGAAGCAGCCCTACCGATAACAGCATCACGATACCCAGAGTTTTTTTATTCAGGCGTCCTGCGCTCAAAATCTTTCCTCGCTAAAAAACAAGACGCTATATCATAGCAGCCCCCCGTCAGATCCCCAATCCATTGCGTGGGAACAGGCATGTACGAATCAATAACTGTTAAAGAATCAATTAGCACCGTTGGCAAACATCGGAACCATCCTGATTGACCTCTAATACTCATTTATCACAATGATTTTTATCACGCTCATATTGATAAACTGCACTCACTTTCTTTGCTGATAAAGATGCATCATCCGTAGCGTTTTTTTAACGACATCACACTTCCCCTCTCCCCTCGTGTTTATAGTCGTTTCTGGCGTAATTCTTGCCTGCAAAGACTTAATCATTGCCATAAGAACCAAATGTTCAAATCAAGGGGATTTCTATGGAAGCGCGGGAAGCAACCGCTACAGGTGAATCATGCATGCGCGTCGATGCCATTGCGAAGGTCACCGGGCGGGCACGATATACTGACGATTATGTTATGGCGGGCATGTGTTACGCGAAATATGTACGTAGCCCAATAGCACATGGTTATGCGGTGAGCATTAACGATGAACAAGCCAGAAGTTTACCAGGCGTACTGGCCGTATTTACCTGGGAAGATGTTCCTGATATTTCCTTTGCCACGGCGGGCCATGCCTGGACTCTGGATGAGAATAAACGCGATACCGCCGATCGCGCCCTGTTAACACGCCACGTCCGCCATCATGGCGATGCGGTTGCTATTGTCGTGGCCCGTGATGAACTCACAGCGGAAAAAGCAGCGCAACTTGTTCACATCGAATGGCAAGAATTACCCGTCATTACCACGCCAGAAGCGGCACTGGCAGAAGACGCAGCGCCAATCCATAGCGGTGGCAATTTACTGAAACAAAGCACAATGTCGACAGGTAATGTCCAGCAAGCAATCGACGCTGCCGATTACCAGGTGCAGGGGCATTATCAGACGCCGGTCATTCAACATTGTCATATGGAAAGTGTGACCTCATTGGCGTGGATGGAAGACGATTCACGAATTACCATCGTTTCCAGCACCCAAATCCCGCACATTGTCCGCCGCGTTGTCGGTCAGGCTCTGGATATTCCCTGGTCGTGCGTGCGGGTTATCAAGCCCTTTGTCGGCGGTGGTTTTGGTAATAAACAAGATGTACTGGAAGAGCCGATGGCGGCATTTCTGACCAGTAAACTCGGCGGCATTCCGGTTAAAGTTTCCCTAAGCCGCGAAGAATGTTTTCTGGCGACCCGCACTCGCCACGCTTTTACCATTGACGGACAAATGGGCGTCAACCGCGATGGTATGCTAAAAGGCTATAGCCTGGATGTTCTGTCTAACACCGGCGCTTACGCTTCACACGGTCATTCCATCGCTTCTGCAGGCGGCAATAAAGTTGCTTATCTCTACCCGCGCTGTGCCTATTCTTATAGCTCAAAGACTTGCTATACCAATCTACCCTCAGCGGGTGCGATGCGTGGCTATGGCGCACCGCAGGTGGTTTTTGCTGTTGAATCTATGCTGGATGACGCTGCTGAAGCGCTGGGCATTGACCCGGTTGAAATTCGTTTACGCAATGCCGCCCGCGAAGGCGATACAAATCCACTCACAGGCAAACGCATCTACAGTGCCGGATTGCCAGAGTGCCTGGAAAAAGGGCGGGAAATCTTTGAATGGGAAAAACGCCGTGCAGAGTGCCAGAACCCGCAGGGCAATCTGCGCCGCGGCATTGGCGTCGCCTGTTTTAGCTACACCTCTAACACCTGGCCTGTCGGTGTAGAAATCGCTGGCGCGCGCCTGTTGATGAATCAGGATGGAACCATCAACGTGCAGAGCGGCGCGACGGAAATCGGTCAGGGTGCCGACACGGTGTTCTCGCAAATGGTAGCTGAAACCGTGGGCGTTCCGGTCAGTGATGTACGCGTAATTTCGACGCAAGATACCGATATTACGCCATTCGATCCAGGCGCATTTGCCTCACGTCAGAGCTATGTTGCCGCACCTGCGCTGCGCAGTGCGGCACTGTTATTAAAAGAGAAAATCATCGCTCACGCCGCAGTAATGCTGCATCTGTCGGCGATGAATCTAACCCTGATAAAAGGCCATATCGTACTGGTTGAAAGGCCGAAAGAGGCGTTACTGTCGTTAAAAGACCTGGCAATGGATGCGTTTTATCATCCTGAACGTGGCGGGCAACTTTCTGCCGAAAGCTCGATCAAAACCACCACGAACCCACCTGCGTTTGGCTGTACCTTTGTTGATCTGACAGTCGATATCGCGCTGTGTAAGGTCACCATCAACCGCATCCTCAACGTTCATGATTCGGGCCATATTCTTAATCCGCTGCTGGCTGAAGGTCAGGTACACGGCGGGATGGGGATGGGCATCGGCTGGGCGCTTTTTGAAGAGATGATCATCGACGCGAAAAGTGGCGTGGTGCGTAACCCAAATTTACTGGATTACAAAATGCCGACCATGCCGGATCTGCCACAACTGGAAAGTGCGTTTGTCGAAATTAATGAACCACAATCTGCATACGGACATAAGTCACTGGGTGAGCCGCCAATTATTCCTGTTGCCGCTGCAATTCGTAATGCGGTGAAGATGGCTACCGGTGTCGCAATCAATACGCTGCCGCTGACACCAAAACGGTTATATGAAGAGTTCCATCTGGCAGGATTGATTTGAGGATAACATCATGTTTGATTTTGCTTCTTACCATCGCGCAACGACCGTTGCCGATGCAACCAACCTGCTGGCTCTAAATCCGCAGGCCAAACTGCTCGCCGGTGGCACTGACGTACTGATTCAACTCCACCACCACAATGATCGCTATCGCCATATTGTTGATATCCACAATCTGGCGGAGCTTCGGGGTATTACGCTGGCGGAAGATGGTGCACTACGCATCGGCTCTGCGACGACCTTTACTCAGTTAATAGAAAATCAGTTAACGCAACATCATCTCCCGGCATTATGCGCTGCGGCTTCGTCTATTGCCGGCCCGCAAATCCGTAACGTCGCGACCTACGGCGGAAATATTTGCAACGGCGCCACCAGCGCAGATTCAGCAACACCAACACTGATTTATGACGCGAAGCTGGAAATCCATTCACCGCGTGGGGTTCGTTTCGTCTCGATTAATGGTTTTCATACCGGACCAGGCAAGGTTTCCCTTGAGTATGATGAAATTCTGGTCGCGTTTCATTTTCCTCCGCAGCCAAAAGAACACGCAGGTAGCGCACATTATAAATATGCCATGCGCGATGCGATGGATATTTCAACAATCGGGTGTGCCGCTCACTGTCGATTGAACAACGGCTACTTCAGCGAGTTGCGTCTGGCATTTGGTGTTGCCGCACCAACGCCGGTTCGCTGCCAACATGCCGAACAGGCTGCACAAAATGCGCCATTAAACCAGCAAACACTGGAGGCCATCTGCGAATCTGTCCTACAGGATGTCGCACCGCGTTCTTCATGGCGAGCAAGTAAAGAGTTCCGTCTGCATCTCATTCAGACGATGACCAAAAAAGTGATTAGCGAAGCCGTCGCTGCGGCGGGGGGAAAATTGCAATGAATCACAGCGAAAGTATTACTATTGAATGCATCATTAACGATATGCCTTTTCAGCTTCACGCCGCGCCAGGTATGCCGCTTTCGGAACTGCTCCGCGAACAAGGGCTGCTTAGTGTCAAACAAGGATGCTGCGTTGGTGAATGCGGTTCCTGTACGGTGCTGGTTGACGGAACCGCGATAGACAGCTGCTTATACCTGGCCGCATGGGCTGAAGGAAAACAGATCCGCACGCTGGAAGGCGAAGCGAAAGGCGGCAAACTTTCTCATGTACAACAGGCTTATGCGAAATCTGGCGCTGTACAGTGTGGTTTTTGTACGCCGGGGCTGATTATGGCCACTACGGCAATGCTGGCAAAACCTCGAGAGAAACCGTTAACCATTACGGAAATTCGCCGTGGCTTGGCCGGGAATCTGTGTCGCTGTACCGGATATCAAATGATTGTGAATACTGTTCTGGACTGTGAAGAAACGAAGTAAAACGCAATCCGGCCTGAATTCAGGCCGGATTTTTTGATGACTATGCGCTTAACAATTCATATTTCTTAATTTTACGATAAAGCGTGGCGATGCCAATACCAAGCTCATCAGCGACTTGCTTCTTACTGTTATGCCGTGAGAGCGCTTCGCGAATCATCTGCTTTTCCATCTCCTCCAGCGCTGTGCCGCCAGCATCATCAAGAGCCAAATGTGCCTCGCTGGCTTCTGGCATCTCACTTTGCTCCGCCGTACCGTTATTAACCAGATTTGGTGGTAGTAGCGTACTGTCGATGACTTCGCCTGAAGGAACGACGTTGACCAGATACTCCATCAAATTACTTAACTCTCGCAGGTTTCCTGGCCAACGATGCTTACGCAGTAACTCAACAACATCGGGAGCAATACCCGGGTAAACCGATCCCAGACGACGGGTATGGAGATGTAAAAAGTAATGCACCAGCAGTTCAATATCTTCCTGACGCTCACGTAGCGGTGGCAGAGTGATAGGAATAACGTTAAGTCGGTAGAAAAGATCTTCGCGGAATTTACCTTCGGCTATGAACTGAGCCAGATTCTGGTTAGTTGCAGAAATGATGCGGATGTCGACCTGTATTGGGCTACTGGCGCCAATAGGCAGGATCTCACGCGCTTCAATCGCCCGCAGCAGTTTTGCCTGAAGCATTAAAGGCATATCGCCAATTTCATCAAGAAACAGCGTTCCCGTGTTTGCTGCCTGAATCAGCCCTGTTTTACCGTTGGCAGAAGCGCCAGTAAATGCGCCTTTAACATAACCGAACAGCTCACTCTCCAGAAGCTGCTCCGGAATCGCCGCGCAGTTGATAGCGATAAAGGGTTTGTTCCGTCGCCCACTCAACTTATGAATAGCACGGGCCACCACTTCTTTTCCGGTCCCGCTTTCACCAACGACCATGACGCTGGAGGGGCTAGGTGCGATGCGGCTAATCAGCCGTTTTAATTGCCGCATAACACGGCACTCGCCAACCAATTGTTCAATATGCGGTTCATCAGATGCATTTGCCACGGAAAAACTGGTATGGGATTGGTGAAACGCCATTAAAAATAGCTGTCGTCCCTGAATGTTATGCAACTGACCAATTATCAATTCACTTTTATCATCCCACGAGACAATATGTTGCATATGTCCATGAGTAAAATTACTCTCAAATGTTAATGGCCTGAAACGGATAAGTTTCCCAACCATATTATTTTGCACAACGCCAAGTGTTTTTAATGCAGTCTGATTAACGAACTGAACACGATTTTCCTCATCAATAACTAATACACCTTGATCCATATTATCGATCATGGTAGCAAATATTTTACTGATGTTATCTCCCGGCCCCTGATCTTCCAGGAGTTTCGAGACAAAAATAGTCGATATATGGCGAACGTAATCTGAAAATTCGCGTAAATTATCACTGATATGTTCTTGTTGCTCATGAGTAACCGCAATCAAACTTATCACTCCGACACAACGATCCTGCAGAATAACGGGCGTCCCCAGGAACGCCTTCTCACGACAACTCTCTTTACTGTCGCAGCCTTCACAAAGGGGATCGAAGCGAGAATGTGTCACGACCTTTTCGGTTTTCGTTTCGAGGACATAGCGGAGCAAGCGTGAGTTGCCACTCAACTGGCGACCAAGAAATTTCCCGTATGCGCCGGTTCCAGCGACGCGACACAAGTTTTCATCAACGATCTCAACCTCAAGCTGCAAAACGCTGGCTAGCATTCTGGCAAAACGCTGAATTGTTGGTTGAATTTGCATCAAAACTGACTGCGTATTAGCAAGCTCCATAGCTTTACCTTCCAGAATCACTTAAAAGTCGATCATTGAAGACGTTGATGGTTCACAGATCATAACGATATTAACTCAGGCAAAAATCGCTTTGCTAAAAACATAAGATTTTTATCACTTTCTAATGAAATTATGGAAGTGATATCACATTTCTATATCAATATGAGAATTACGGGAGTGAGTTTATCAAACTGACGAGTTTTCACCTGTCCCTTTATCTTATTTCTGATACTTAGCAGCAAATAAATAACTGCGTTAAAAAAGCCAAACGTTTCCGTATATTTTTAACTTCCGTAGTGTGGCGATAATTTGTGATCAATCCCACATATCCCCTGTCAGATTAGCGTTTCGTGACCGCGTAGATAATTCTGGCATGTTTATTGTTAGTCCCTGGTATAGCTGTGAAAACACCAATCATTTTGGCAAGTCACAGTGAAATAAACCACTTTGCCTGTCATTCCACTACCGGGACTTTATGATGAAAACTGTTAATGAGCTGATTAAGGATATCAATTCGCTGACCTCTCACCTGCACGAGAAAGATTTTTTGTTAACGTGGGAACAGACGCCAGATGAACTGAAACAAGTACTGGACGTTGCCGCAGCATTAAAAGCACTGCGTGCTGAAAACATCTCTACCAAAGTCTTTAATAGTGGATTAGGTATTTCCGTATTCCGCGACAACTCCACTCGTACCCGCTTCTCTTATGCTTCTGCGCTTAACCTGCTCGGCCTTGCACAGCAGGATCTTGATGAAGGTAAATCACAGATTGCGCACGGCGAAACTGTCCGTGAAACCGCTAATATGATCTCCTTCTGCGCTGACGCTATCGGTATTCGTGACGATATGTATCTGGGCGCGGGTAACGCCTATATGCGTGAAGTTGGCGCGGCACTCGACGATGGCTACAAGCAAGGCGTACTGCCGCAGCGCCCGGCTTTAGTTAACCTGCAATGCGATATTGACCATCCGACTCAATCAATGGCTGACCTGGCATGGTTACGTGAACACTTTGGTTCACTGGAAAACCTGAAAGGTAAAAAAATCGCCATGACCTGGGCCTACTCCCCAAGCTATGGCAAACCGCTGTCTGTACCACAAGGCATCATCGGTCTGATGACCCGCTTCGGTATGGATGTCACCCTTGCCCATCCAGAAGGTTATGACCTGATCCCGGATGTCGTTGAAGTCGCTAAAAACAATGCTAAAGCATCCGGCGGCAGCTTCCGTCAGGTAACAAGCATGGAAGAAGCATTCAAAGACGCTGACATCGTTTATCCGAAGTCCTGGGCACCTTACAAAGTGATGGAAGAGCGTACTGAACTGCTGCGCGCTAATGATCACGAAGGACTGAAAGCGCTGGAAAAACAGTGTCTGGCACAGAACGCACAGCACAAAGACTGGCATTGTACTGAAGAGATGATGGAGCTGACCCGTGATGGCGAAGCCCTGTATATGCACTGCCTGCCAGCCGATATCAGCGGCGTATCCTGCAAAGAAGGTGAAGTTACTGAAGGTGTATTCGAAAAATACCGTATCGCAACCTACAAAGAAGCCAGCTGGAAGCCATACATCATCGCAGCGATGATCCTGTCCCGTAAATATTCCAAACCAGGCGCACTGCTCGAACAACTGCTGAAAGAAGCACAAGAACGCGTGAAATAACCCCCCTCGGGCCGATCGACAGGTCGGCTCTCTATTTTCAGAGGCCAAAAGGATAGGATATGTCCGTTTTCTCATTGAAGATTGATATCGCCGATAACAAATTTTTCAACGGCGAAACATCACCGCTCTTTTCGCAAAGCCAGGCAAAACTGGCGCGCCAGTTCCACCAGAAAATTGCTGGCTATCGCCCAACACCGCTTTGTGCGCTGGACGATCTCGCAACCCTTTTTGGTGTGAAGAAAATTCTCGTTAAGGACGAATCAAAACGATTCGGTCTGAACGCCTTCAAAATGCTCGGCGGTGCGTACGCCATCGCTCAATTATTGTGCGAAAAATATCATCTTGATATCGAAATGCTGTCATTCGAGCATCTGAAAAATGCCATCGGCGAAAAAATGACATTTGCTACAACGACCGACGGCAACCACGGGCGCGGTGTTGCCTGGGCAGCACAGCAACTCGGTCAGAACGCGGTAATTTACATGCCGAAAGGTTCCGCTCAAGAACGCGTTGACGCCATTCTGAACCTCGGAGCCGAGTGCATCGTCACTGATATGAACTATGACGATACCGTTCGCCTGACCATGCAACACGCGCAGCAACACGGCTGGGAAGTGGTGCAAGATACCGCCTGGGAAGGTTACACCAAAATTCCAACCTGGATCATGCAGGGCTACGCCACTCTGGCAGATGAAGCCGTCGAGCAAATGCGTGAAATGGGCGTAACACCAACTCACGTTCTGCTGCAAGCCGGTGTCGGCGCTATGGCCGGCGGTGTACTAGGTTATTTGGTGGATGTTTACACCCCGCAAAATCTGCACAGCATCATTGTTGAACCTGACAAAGCTGACTGTATTTATCGCTCCGGCGTCAAAGGTGACATCGTCAACGTTGGCGGCGATATGGCCACGATTATGGCGGGCCTGGCTTGCGGCGAACCTAACCCTCTGGGCTGGGAAATCTTACGTAACTGTGCCACCCAATTTATCTCCTGTCAGGACAGCGTTGCCGCATTAGGTATGCGTGTGCTGGGTAATCCGTACGGCAACGATCCACGCATCATTTCTGGTGAATCTGGCGCTGTCGGTTTGGGCGTTCTCGCGGCTGTTCATTATCACCCGCAACGTCAAAGCCTGATGGAAAAACTGGCTCTGAACAAAGATGCCGTCGTCCTGGTTATCAGCACCGAAGGCGACACCGACGTGAAGCACTACCGCGAAGTTGTCTGGGAAGGCAAACACTCTGTAGCACCTTAATCACCCTATTGGAACAACTCCCCGCCAAATGGGGAGTAAAAAATCTGGAGAAAAATAATGGCTAAGAATATTCCATTCAAACTGATTCTTGAAAAAGCAAAAGATTACCAGGCAGACATGACTCGCTTCCTGCGCGATATGGTTGCTATTCCCAGTGAAAGCTGCGACGAAAAACGTGTAGTACATCGTATTAAAGAAGAGATGGAAAAAGTCGGCTTCGATAAAGTTGAAATCGATCCGATGGGTAACGTTCTCGGCTATATCGGCCAGGGTCCGCGTCTGGTTGCAATGGACGCTCACATCGACACCGTTGGCATTGGTAACATCAAAAACTGGGAATTCGACCCGTACGAAGGCATGGAAACCGACGAGCTGATCGGTGGCCGTGGTACTTCCGACCAGGAAGGCGGCATGGCATCAATGGTTTATGCCGGTAAGATCATTAAAGACCTCGGTCTGGAAGATGAATATACCCTGCTGGTCACCGGTACTGTGCAAGAAGAAGACTGCGACGGTCTGTGCTGGCAGTACATTATTGAACAATCCGGCATTCGCCCGGAATTTGTGGTCAGTACCGAACCAACCGACTGCCAGGTATATCGTGGTCAGCGCGGTCGTATGGAAATTCGCATTGATGTTCAGGGCGTTAGCTGCCATGGTTCAGCACCAGAACGCGGTGATAACGCCATTTTCAAAATGGGCCCGATTCTTGGCGAATTACAAGAACTGTCCCAACGTCTGGGCTATGACGAATTCCTCGGCAAAGGTACTCTGACTGTTTCCGAAATTTTCTTCACCTCACCAAGTCGTTGCGCAGTAGCAGACAGCTGTGCCGTTTCCATCGACCGTCGCCTGACCTGGGGCGAAACCTGGGAAGGCGCGCTGGATGAAATCCGCGCCCTGCCTGCGGTACATAAAGCCAATGCTGTCGTTTCTATGTACAACTACGACCGTCCGTCCTGGACTGGCCTGGTTTACCCAACCGAATGCTACTTCCCGACCTGGAAAGTGGAAGAAGATCATTTCACCGTTAAAACGCTGGTGAATGCCTACGAAGGTCTGTTTGGCAAAGCACCGGTCGTTGATAAGTGGACGTTCTCAACTAACGGCGTATCCATTATGGGCCGTCACGGCATTCCGGTCATCGGCTTTGGACCGGGTAAAGAACCTGAAGCGCACGCGCCAAACGAAAAAACCTGGAAATCTCACCTGGTGACCTGTGCCGCTATGTACGCTGCAATCCCGTTAAGCTGGCTGGCAACAGAATAATTACTCTTCACCTATTTCCCTCCGGTTCGCCGGAGGGTTTTTTGGAGTTTGCTATGCGCGTATTGATCAAAAACGGCACTGTCGTTAACGCAGATGGACAAGCCAAACAGGACTTGCTGATTGAAAGCGGTATTGTCCGCCAGTTAGGCAAAGATATTTCGCCGCAACTCCCCTGTGAAGAAATTGATGCCACTGGCTGTTACGTTTTCCCTGGCGGCGTAGATGTCCATACACATTTCAATATTGATGTCGGCATCGCGCGCAGTTGTGATGATTTTTTTACCGGTACCCGCGCAGCCGCGTGTGGCGGTACAACAACCATTATTGATCATATGGGATTTGGCCCGAATGGCTGCCGATTACGCCATCAACTGGAAGTTTATCGTGGTTATGCCGCCCATAAAGCGGTCATCGACTACAGCTTTCACGGTGTTATCCAGCATATTAATCACGCCATACTCGACGAAATTCCGATGATGGTAGAAGAAGGGCTGAGCAGTTTTAAACTCTATTTAACCTATCAATACAAACTCAACGATGATGAAGTCCTACAGGCATTACGCCGCCTGCATGAATCCGGCGCGCTGACCACTGTACACCCAGAAAATGACGCCGCAATCGCCAGTAAGCGAGCTGAGTTTATCGCCGCTGGGTTAACCGCACCGCGCTACCACGCCTTGAGCCGACCTCTGGAATGTGAAGCCGAAGCCATCGCAAGAATGATTAACCTGGCACAAATTGCCGGTAACGCCCCGCTCTATATCGTGCACCTGTCTAACGGCTTAGGTCTGGATTATCTGCGCCTTGCTCGCGCGAATCACCAGCCAGTCTGGGTTGAAACCTGCCCGCAATATCTCCTGCTGGACGAACGCAGTTACGATACAGAAGATGGCATGAAGTTCATTCTTAGCCCACCGCTGCGCAACGTTCGCGAGCAGGACAAGCTGTGGTGTGGCATCAGCGATGGTGCGATTGACGTGGTGGCGACCGATCACTGCACCTTCTCGATGGCCCAGCGCCAGCAAATTTCTAAAGGCGATTTCAGCCGCTGCCCAAATGGCTTGCCCGGTGTGGAAAATCGCATGCAGTTGCTGTTCTCCAGTGGCGTAATGACGGGACGTATCACACCGGAGCGTTTTGTTGAATTAACCAGTGCGATGCCCGCAAGGCTGTTTGGCCTGTGGCCACAAAAAGGATTATTAGCACCCGGTTCCGATGGCGACGTGGTGATTATCGACCCACGCCAGAGCCAACAAATTCAGCATCGCCATCTCCACGACAACGCCGACTACTCTCCCTGGGAGGGTTTTACCTGTCAGGGCGCGATTGTCAGAACCTTATCCCGTGGTGAGACGATTTTCTGTGACGGCACCTTTACAGGCAAAGCCGGACGAGGACGTTTCCTGCGACGCAAACCGTTTGTCCCTCCCGTGCTCTAACCACTGCCAGGGATCTATACACAATCAAGAATGATGAGTGAGGAAAAATGAGTAAGAAAATTGTTCTCGCCCTCGGCGGGAATGCGCTGGGCGACGATCTGGCCGGACAAATGAAAGCGGTAAAAATTACGTCTCAGGCAATTGTTGATTTAATTGCCCAGGGACATGAAGTTATCGTCACTCATGGTAATGGACCACAGGTAGGCATGATTAACCAGGCATTCGAAGCCGCTGCAAAAACTGAAGCGCATTCACCGATGCTGCCAATGTCTGTCTGTGTTGCGTTGAGTCAGGGATATATTGGTTACGATCTGCAAAACGCCTTAAGAGAAGAACTGCTTTCTCGTGGCATTAATAAACCCGTTGCAACGCTGGTTACCCAGGTCGAAGTCGACGCTAACGATCCGGCCTTCCTCAACCCAACCAAACCAATCGGTTCGTTCTTTACCGAGCAGGAAGCAGAGCAACTGACAAAACAGGGCTATACCCTGAAAGAAGATGCGGGTCGCGGCTATCGTCGTGTCGTTGCTTCGCCTAAGCCGGTAGATATTGTTGAAAAAGAGACAGTTAAAGCGCTGGTAGATGCAGGACAGGTTGTGATCACCGTTGGCGGTGGCGGTATTCCTGTGATTCGAGAAGGTAACCATCTGCGCGGCGCCAGTGCGGTTATCGATAAAGACTGGGCCAGCGCCCGTTTAGCAGAAATGATCGATGCCGATATGCTGATCATTCTGACTGCTGTAGAAAAAGTGGCGATTAACTTCGGTAAAGAGAATGAGCAGTGGCTCGATCGCCTGTCATTGGCTGATGCAGAACGCTTTATCGAAGAAGGGCATTTTGCAAAAGGTTCTATGCTGCCGAAAGTGGAAGCCGCCGCATCATTTGCCCGCTCTCGCGCAGGTCGCGAAGCACTGATTACCGTGTTGAGCAAAGCGAAAGAAGGGATTGAAGGAAAAACCGGAACGGTGATTTCTCAGTAATTTATTGGCCGGGTGGCGATGCCATTCGGCCAAAGATTGTTAACAAAGTGCGCGTTATTGATGCCGGATGCGGCGTGAACGCCTTACTCAGTCTACAAAACATCTAATATTCAATGGGTTGCAAAGCATTTGTAGGCATAATAAGCGCAGCGCATCAGGCAATTTGGCGTTTGTCATCAGTCTCAGGCCGGGTGGGTAATACCATCCGGCCATTTGCATTTAAGCCACTTCCAGTACTTCTTTCGTCGCTTTAACGCCCTGATGCATCAACATCATTAACGCCTCAAGTACGCCACCACCAATCGCTCGGGCTTTGTCAGAAACGCTGGTGAAATCAGCCGTTTCACCACGAGGATCGATATCACCGATTTTAAAGCCACCGACCACCGCCAGCCCGTCATTAAGTAAACCACGCACCATTCCCGTCAGCGGCGCTTTTATTTCATGCTCGCCAATCCAGGCAATAACATCGCCCTCTTGTACCAGATCGCCTAACTTCACGTTGGACCGCATGATACCTGCCGCCGGAGCGCGAATAACTCGCCGGGTGGTATGCCCCATAATATTTCCAGGAACGCCAGTGTTCTCCTGTGCGCAACCAGAGTAAATAACCTGTCCCAACCAATGCCCACGATTTGTTTCAATCACCGCATGACAATCTTTACCTGCGGTAAAGCCCGGCCCAAGCGCGATCGTCACTGGAGCCATGTCTGCACGCGTACCCAAATTCTGTTTCGCCAGAATAGCGTCCACCACACAAAGTGGTTTCAGCTCATCAAGCAGTAAACAGTCGGGGTCAACTATCACGGGAATAAACCCACGCTCAGTCAGTTTCATCGCCTCTACAGCGCTGGTTGCCAGTCGCGCGGTGACGCCTTCAACCGTCATTTCGTCATCGAACACGGCCTGGGCAAACGCCACGGTACAACGAATCACCGTCGGTTTTTCCACTTCCAGCATGATCACTTTAAAACCCGCATGATACAGACGTAGCGCCACACCACTGGCGATATCCCCCGCACCGCGAATCACCACCAGCTGGTGTCCGGAAGGATGAGAAGGTTTCATCATCAGCCCACCCGGCGCGTTATTTTTCACCTGTAATATTTCTGCCAGAACGCTGATAGCGATCTCCTGCGGCGTTTCAGCACCTATGTTGTAGCCCACCGGTGCGTGCAAACGGGCAATATGTTCTTCAGCCACGCCTTTCTCACGCAATTGACGCAGGAAAAGCTGAACCTTGCGGCGACTTGCCAGCAACCCCAACCATGCAATGGGTTGTTCAATGAGTTTATCGAGGGCTTCACGATCCTGATTATTCGTGGCAATCAGGACAAAATTATCAGGGCGAATATCCAGTGCTTCCACTGCCGCGCCAAACGACTCAGCATGAACAAGCGCAGTTGATGGCGGGAAAAGTTCAGGATTCAGGCTTTCGCGATAAATATCGGCAACAGCAATATCAAACCCCAGCAGTGCTGCGCTTTGGGCTATCGCCCGGTTAACATGCCCCGCGCCGATCAACACCAGCCGGGGTCGCATACCATGTACGCTGATAAACACTGACATTGCGCCTCCGCAATCTGAGCCGACGGCATCCGTGCCGTTACGCGCCATGCGTCCATGGAATAATCGTGGCTTACGTTCCTGCAATGCCTGAAGCGACTCTTCAATCACCTTCCGCTCAACCATTCCCCCGCCAATTGTACCGACGATAGAACCATCGGCGCGCACTAACATTTGTGCAGAATGGCGGGGAGTAGAGCCTCGGCTATCTACAATTTGCGCTATTGCAAAAGGACAATTTTGCTCTTCGAGTTTTGCAGCCTCTGTGAAAATATTCATACCAACCTCAATCGATATCCATTCAGTAACCCGGAAGGCCCGGGCCGCTAATTCACAAATCTGCGCGCGATTGCAGGATGTTCTTGTATATCGCCCAGCCAGATTGCCTCTACGTCATGTTGTTGCAGCGGCTGAAGTAGCTCGCTTTGCGCAATCGCATTCTCACATTGAGAAAAACGGTTAATGAACCAGATTCGTCGACAGCCTTGTGGTACGTTTTTAAACGCGCCCTGAGGGTGACGAACCAGCGCAACGAGATCGCTCAGTTGCAAGGTTGCATCAGGTGTTAACCCGGTAATATCAGCAAACTGCGACCAGCGATGGACATTTTCCGTGCCAACTTGCGCGCCCAAAATATGCCCTCCCATCACAGCAATCACACAGCAACTGCTTTTGGGTATGCAAGGTTCGTGCTCATCAGGCGCTTTTAACGGCATTCCACGCGAGCCATCTGCCTCAATGAGAATTACGTCACACTCTGGTCGTTGCACCAGTGCATCAATCACTTCTGGCGTAAATCCCTGCACTTTTCCCTGGTTCGCTTTCCAGCGGTGAAAACAAAATGAAATGGGGAATTTGAGAGACGAGTGAGGAAGCATTGCGGGATCACGACAGAAAACCACGGGCCAGTGAGAATCTGGCATAAACATATGTGTGGTCGTAGTAATTAACACGCGCCTGCCTATGGACTGAAATAACTGCGCCAGCCAAAAAAGCAGACTGGTTTTCCCCCCAGCGCCAACAACAGAAATCACAGTGGGGTGTTTCTGCGCGCCTAAATCAATGAATAACGCCGATGGGTCAATTATACTTTTCACGAGTCTTCATGGACCTCTCTGAGGTAAATACGCATTAATCAGGGAGTAACACATTTTCAGGCGTTATTAGCCCATATAATAATGGAACCACTATGTCAGCCATCGACTGTATAATTACCGCGGCCGGATTATCATCAAGAATGGGGCAATGGAAAATGATGTTACCCTGGCAACAGGGAACAATTCTTGACGCGAGTATCAAAAATGCGTTGCAGTTTTGTAGCCGAATTATTTTGGTCACTGGTTATCGCGGCAATGAACTGCATAATCGCTACGCTAGCCATAGCAACATTACTATTATTTACAATCCAGATTATGCGCAGGGGTTACTGACTTCGGTAAAAGCCGCAGCGCCAGCGGTACAAACAGAACATTGTTTTCTCACTCATGGTGATATGCCAACCATCAACAGAGATATCTTTCTAAAAATCTGGAAGTTACGAAACAACGGAGCCATACTCCCGCTCCATAATGGTACGCCTGGCCATCCGATTTTAGTGTCAAAATCCTGCCTGATGCAGGCGGTCAAACAACCTAACGTTACCCATATGCGCCAGGCATTACTCATGGGCGAACATTATTTCGTCGAAATGGAAAATGAAGAAATAATTTTAGATATTGATACTCCAAATGACTTTATTGATGCGCAAAAAAAGTATACTAAAATTTAGAAAAGCCAGTTAAACGATTGCGTTCAAATATTAAATCCACTCAGTACATCTTTATCATAATGATACAGAATCACTGATTTTGAGAAATGAGAAAAAGTGATAAAACGCATGACAACAATAATACCAAGGAGTGATTTTAATTCTCATTTAACTCCTGTGAGATCATTCACAAAAGCCCCTTAAGTTTCGAGGCGCTTCACATTTTTTTATATTTCCTGGCGAACATGGCAAGAGTGGTGTGATTGTTGCTCTATCCCCCTAAACCACCGGATTTCTCAATACCGGTCACTCAATGATATCTGTGTAAGCTAAGGAGAGGGTTATGGGGGATATTATGCGTCCCATTCCGTTTGAGGAACTTTTGACGCGCATATTTGATGAATACCAACAACAACGCTCAATCTTTGGTATTCCCGAGCAACAGTTTTACTCACCCGCAAAAGGTAAATCTGTCAGTGTTTTCGGTGAAACCTGTGCGACACCAGTCGGCCCCGCCGCAGGTCCGCACACGCAACTCGCACAAAACATCGTCACTTCCTGGCTGACTGGCGGACGCTTCATCGAACTTAAAACAGTACAAATCCTCGATCGTCTGGAGCTGGAAAAGCCCTGTATCGACGCCGAAGACGAGTGTTTTAACACCGAATGGTCCACCGAATTTACCCTGCTTAAAGCGTGGGATGAATACCTCAAAGCCTGGTTCGCCCTGCATCTTCTCGAAGCTATGTTCCAGCCGTCCGAGTCCGGTAAATCATTCATCTTTAATATGAGCGTCGGTTACAACCTCGAAGGCATTAAACAACCACCCATGCAGCAGTTCATCGATAATATGATGGACGCGTCTGCACATCCGAAGTTCGCACAATACCGCGATACGCTTCATAAACTACTCCAGGATGACGCATTTTTAGCCCGCCACGGTTTGCAGGAAAAACGTGAAAGCTTGCAGGCCTTATCGGCACGTATCCCCACCAGCATGGTACAAGGCGTTACCCTCTCCACGATGCACGGCTGCCCTCCACATGAAATCGAAGCCATTTGCCGTTACATGCTGGAAGAAAAAGAGCTCAATACCTTCGTGAAACTCAACCCGACTTTATTGGGTTACGCGCGAGTGCGCGAGATTCTCGATAGCTGTGGTTTCGATTACATTGGCTTAAAAGAAGAGTCATTTGATCACGATCTCAAGCTAACCCAGGCGCTGGAAATGCTGGAACGCCTGATGGCGCTGGCGAAAGAAAAATCGCTCGGCTTTGGCGTCAAACTGACTAACACCCTCGGCACCATCAACAATAAAGGCGCACTGCCTGGCGAAGAGATGTATATGTCCGGGCGTGCGCTGTTCCCGCTCTCCATCAATGTCGCTGCAGTTCTTTCCCGCGCCTTTGACGGCAAACTGCCTATCTCTTATTCCGGTGGCGCCAGCCAGTTAACTATCCGCGATATTTTCGATACCGGTATTCGCCCGATAACCATGGCAACTGACCTGCTGAAACCTGGTGGCTATCTGCGCTTAAGCGCTTGCATGCGCGAACTGGAAGGGTCAGACGCCTGGGAGCTTAACCGTGTTGACGTCGAACGGCTAAACAGGCTGGCAGCAGATGCGCTAACTATGGAATACACCCAGAAACACTGGAAGCCAGAAGAGCGTATTGAAGTGGCAGAAGACCTGCCACTGACCGACTGCTACGTTGCCCCCTGTGTTACTGCTTGTGCCATCAAACAGGATATTCCGGAATATATTCGCCTGCTGGGCGAACATCGCTATGCCGACGCGCTGGAACTTATCTACCAACGCAACGCCCTGCCCGCGATTACCGGCCATATTTGCGATCACCAGTGCCAGTACAACTGTACTCGTCTGGATTACGACAGTGCGTTGAATATCCGCGAACTGAAAAAAGTCGCCCTGGAAAAAGGCTGGGATGAATATAAGCAACGCTGGCACAAACCAGCCGGTTCTGGTTCTCGTCATCCGGTTGCTGTAATTGGCGCCGGTCCGGCGGGCCTGGCTGCAGGTTACTTCCTTGCCAGAGCAGGTCATCCGGTCACGCTGTTTGAACGCGAAGCTAACGCGGGCGGCGTGGTGAAAAATATCATTCCTCAGTTCCGTATCCCGGCTGAGTTAATTCAGCACGATATCGATTTTGTTGCCGATCACGGCGTGAAATTTGAGTACGGTTGCTCGCCGGACCTGACTGTCGAACAGTTAAAAAATCAGGGCTTCCACTACGTTCTGATTGCCACAGGTACTGATAAAAATAGCGGTGTGAAACTGGCGGGCGACAACCAGAATGTCTGGAAATCTCTCCCCTTCCTGCGCGAGTACAACAAGGGTACTGCGCTCAAGCTGGGTAAACATGTGGTGGTTGTCGGGGCGGGTAACACCGCAATGGACTGCGCCCGTGCGGCATTACGCGTGCCTGGCGTTGAAAAAGCAACCGTCGTTTACCGTCGTTCATTACAAGAGATGCCTGCATGGCGCGAAGAGTATGAAGAAGCACTGCACGATGGCGTGGAGTTCCGTTTCCTGAACAATCCTGAACGTTTCGATGCTGATGGCACCTTAACGTTGCGCGTCATGTCACTTGGCGAACCTGATGAGAAAGGTCGTCGCCGCCCGGTAGAAACCAACGAAACGGTAACACTGCACGTAGACAGTTTGATTACCGCCATTGGCGAACAACAGGATACTGAAGCCCTGAATACGATGGGCGTGCCGCTGGACAACAACGGCTGGCCAGACGTCGACCATAACGGTGAAACCCGCCTGACTAATGTCTTTATGATCGGTGACGTACAGCGCGGACCGTCCTCCATTGTCGCAGCTGTCGGCACAGCTCGTCGGGCATCGGATGCCATTCTTAGCCGGGAAAATATCCGTTCACACCAAAGCGATAAATACTGGAACAACGTCAACCCGACGGAAATCTACCAACGCAAAGGCGATATCTCTGTCACCCTGGTGAACAGCGATGATCGTGACGCGTTTGTCGCTCAGGAAGCCGCACGTTGCCTTGAATGTAACTACGTTTGCAGCAAGTGTGTGGATGTCTGCCCGAACCGCGCCAACGTGTCAATTGCGGTCCCTGGATTCCAGAACCGTTTCCAGACACTGCACCTGGACGCCTACTGCAACGAATGCGGCAACTGCGCCCAGTTCTGCCCGTGGAACGGTAAACCGTACAAAGACAAAATCACCGTCTTTAGCCTGTCGCAAGATTTTGATAACAGCAGCAACCCAGGCTTCCTGGTGGAAGATTGCCGAGTACGCGTGCGTCTGAATAACCAAAGCTGGGTGTTAAACATCGACAGCGAAGGCCAGTTCAACAACGTACCGCCGGAGCTGAACGATATGTGCCGCATCATTAGCCATGTCCACCAGCATCATCATTATCTGCTGGGCCGCGTGGAGGTGTAATCATGTTGATTCTGAAGAATGTCACCGCAGTACAGCTACACCCGGCGAAAGTGCAGGAAGGCGTCGATATCGCCATCGAAAATGATGTGATTATCGCTATCGGCAACGCCCTGACACACCGCTACCCTGAAGCCAACTACAAAGAGATGCATGGTCGGATTGTAATGCCGGGGATTGTCTGCTCGCACAACCATTTTTACTCGGGGCTTTCCCGCGGAATTATGGCAAACATCGCCCCCTGCCCGGACTTCATCTCGACGCTGAAAAACCTGTGGTGGCGGCTCGATCGCGCCCTTGATGAAGAATCTCTCTACTACAGCGGACTGATTTGTTCACTGGAAGCAATCAAAAGCGGATGTACATCGGTTATCGATCACCATGCTTCTCCGGCGTATATCGGCGGGTCGCTCTCAACGCTGCGCAACGCATTTTTAAAAGTTGGCCTGCGCGCGATGACCTGTTTTGAAACCACTGACCGTAACAACGGCATTAAAGAGTTACAGGAAGGGGTAGAAGAAAATATCCGCTTCGCCCGTCAGATTGATGATGCGAAGAAAGCAGCAACCGAGCCGTATCTGGTAGAAGCGCATATCGGCGCTCACGCCCCGTTTACCGTGCCGGATGCTGGACTGGAAATGCTGCGCGAAGCAGTGAAAGCTACCGGGCGTGGTTTACACATTCATGCCGCTGAAGACCTTTACGACGTTTCTCACAGTCACCACTGGTACGGCAAAGACCTGCTGGTACGGCTGGCAGAATACGATCTCATCGACAGTAAAACGCTGGTTGCTCACGGTCTATATTTGTCAAAAGAAGATATTGCTCTGCTCAATCAGCGCGATGCGTTCCTGGTGCATAACGCTCGTTCCAACATGAACAACCACGTCGGCTACAACCATCACCTTAGCGATATTCGCAATCTGGCGTTGGGAACCGACGGCATTGGTTCAGATATGTTTGAAGAGATGAAATTCGCCTTCTTTAAACATCGCGATGCGGGTGGTCCGCTATGGCCAGACAGTTTTGCCAAAGCCCTGACTAACGGCAACGAACTGATAAGCCGCAACTTTGGCGCGAAATTTGGCCTCCTGGAAGCCGGTTATAAAGCAGATTTAACCATTTGCGATTACAACTCGCCGACGCCGCTGCTGGCAGACAATATCGCCGGACATATCGCCTTTGGTATGGGGTCAGGCAGCGTTCACAGCGTGATGGTCAACGGAGTGATGGTCTATGAAGATCGTCAGTTTAACTTCGATTGCGATTCCATTTATGCGCAAGCCAGAAAAGCCGCTGCCAGTATGTGGCGTCGTATGGATGCATTGGCATAAATGACAAAAACCCTCTTCCTTCAGGGAAGAGGGTTAAATAAGGAAAGAAGATGATTGAACAATTTTTCAGGCCCGACTCTGTCGAACAGGCGCTGGAACTGAAGCGCCGCTACCAGGATGAAGCCGTCTGGTTTGCCGGCGGCAGCAAACTCAACGCCACGCCAACCCGCACCGATAAAAAGATTGCCATTTCCTTACAGGATCTGGAACTGGACTGGGTTGACTGGGATAACGGCGCACTGCGTATTGGTGCAATGTCTCGCTTACAGCCACTGCGTGATGCGCGCTTTATTCCTGCGGCACTGCGCGAAGCACTCGGTTTTGTTTACTCTCGCCATGTTCGTAATCAGTCGACTATTGGTGGCGAAATCGCCGCCCAGCAGGAAGAATCGGTGTTGCTTCCCGTTCTGCTGGCTCTGGATGCTGAACTGGTTTTTGGCAATGGTGAAACACTGTCAATCGAAGAGTACCTGGCCTGCCCATGCGATCGCCTGCTAACCGAAATCATCATTAAAGATCCGTACCGCACCTGTGCGACTCGCAAAATTAGCCGTTCCCAGGCTGGATTAACGGTAGTGACAGCAGCCGTAGCGTTAACCGACCACGACGGTATGCGAATTGCGCTGGATGGCGTCACCAGTAAAGCACTGCGTCTTCACGATGTCGAAAAACAAAATTTGGAAGGCTATGCACTTGAACAGGCTGTCGCCAACGCCATTTTCCCGCAGGAAGATTTGCGGGGCAGCGTGGCCTATAAACGCTATATCACGGGAGTTCTGGTAGCCGACCTGTATGCCGACTGCCAACAGGCTGGGGAGGAAGCCGTATGAATATCCACTTTACTTTAAATGGCGCGCCCCAGGAGCTAAAGGCCAATCCTGGTGAGAACGTGCAAAAGCTGTTGTTTGGCATGGGTATGCACTCTGTGCGCAACAGTGATGATGGCTTCGGTTTTGCCGGTTCTGACGCGATTCTTTTTAACGGTAATATCCTTAACGCCTCCCTGTTGATAGCAGCACAGTTAGAAAACGCAGACATTCTCACCACTGAATCCTTAGGCAAATGGAATGAATTAAGTCTGGTTCAACAGGCAATGGTTGATGTCGGCGTGGTGCAGTCCGGTTATAACGATCCGGCTGCGGCTCTGATTATCACCGATCTTCTCGATCGCATCGCCACACCAACCCGCGAAGAGATCGACGACGCGCTTTCTGGTCTGTTCAGCCGCGATGCTGGCTGGCAGCAATACTACCAGGTCATTGAACTGGCGGTTGCACGTAAAAATAACCCACAGGCTACGATTGATATCGCCCCAACTTTCCGCGATGACCTTGAAGTTATTGGTAAACATTACCCGAAAACCGACGCTGCCAAAATGGTGCAGGCGAAACCCTGCTATGTTGAAGACCGCGTAACCGCTGACGCCTGCGTCATTAAAATGTTACGTAGCCCACACGCTCACGCACTGATTACCCATCTGGATGTCAGTAAAGCCGAGGCTTTACCGGGCGTTGTTCACGTTATTACTCACCTGAATTGCCCGGATATCTACTACACACCTGGTGGTCAGAGCGCACCGGAACCGTCACCGCTTGACCGCCGTATGTTCGGCAAGAAAATGCGCCACGTCGGCGATCGCGTGGCTGCGGTCGTAGCTGAAAATGAAGAAATTGCGCTCGAAGCACTGAAGCTCATCGACGTTGAATATGAGGTGCTTAAGCCAGTAATGTCGATTGACGAGGCAATGGCGGAAGATGCGCCTGTCGTACACGATGAACCGGTGGTGTATGTTGCTGGTGCGCCAGATACTCTGGAAGACGATAACAGCCATGCAGCCCAGCGCGGCGAGCATATGATCATCAACTTCCCTATCGGTTCTCGCCCTCGCAAAAATATCGCCGCCAGTATTCATGGTCATATTGGTGATATGGACAAAGGCTTTGCCGACGCCGATGTGATCATTGAACGAACCTATAATTCAACTCAGGCACAACAGTGCCCGACTGAAACACACATCTGCTTTACCCGCATGGACGGCGATCGTCTGGTTATCCACGCGTCCACTCAAGTACCGTGGCACCTGCGTCGCCAGGTTGCGCGTCTCGTGGGCATGAAACAGCATAAAGTTCATGTCATTAAAGAACGCGTAGGCGGCGGTTTTGGGTCTAAACAGGACATCCTGCTGGAAGAAGTGTGCGCCTGGGCAACCTGCGTGACCGGGCGTCCGGTACTGTTCCGCTACACCCGTGAAGAAGAGTTTATTGCTAACACCTCTCGTCACGTCGCGAAAGTCACCGTCAAACTGGGGGCCAAAAAAGATGGTCGCCTGACGGCAGTGAAGATGGATTTCCGCGCCAACACAGGCCCTTACGGCAACCACTCACTCACCGTACCGTGTAACGGACCGGCGCTATCACTGCCGTTATATCCGTGCGATAACGTCGATTTCCAGGTCACCACCTACTACAGCAACATCTGCCCAAATGGTGCTTATCAGGGTTATGGCGCACCGAAAGGTAACTTCGCTATTACTATGGCATTAGCGGAACTGGCTGAACAGTTGCAGATCGACCAGCTGGAAATTATCGAACGTAACCGGGTACACGAAGGGCAAGAGCTGAAGATTCTCGGCGCAATTGGTGAAGGTAAAGCGCCAACCTCCGTTCCTTCTGCTGCCAGCTGCGCACTGGAAGAGATCCTGCGTCAGGGGCGTGAGATGATCCAATGGTCTTCACCTAAAGCGCAGGAAGGTGACTGGTGCGTGGGTCGTGGCGTCGCCATTATTATGCAGAAATCAGGTATCCCTGATATCGATCAGGCTAACTGCATGATCAAACTGGAATCAGACGGTACATTTATCGTCCATTCTGGTGGTGCTGACATCGGTACGGGTCTGGATACTGTAGTCACTAAACTGACGGCCGAAGTGCTGCATTGTCCACCGCAGGACGTGCATGTTATCTCCGGTGATACCGATCATGCGTTGTTTGATAAAGGCGCGTATGCCTCGTCCGGCACTTGCTTCTCAGGCAACGCCGCACGTATGGCAGCGGAAAATCTACGCGACAAAATCCTTTTCCACGGCGCGCAAATGTTGGGTGAGCCACTGGAAGATGTTCAACTGGCAACGCCGGGTGTCGTTCGCGGCAAGAAAGGCGAAGTCAGTTTCGGGGATATTGCCCATAAAGGCGAAACTGGTACTGGCTTTGGTTCATTGGTGGGAACAGCCAGTTACATCACGCCTGATTTCGCCTTCCCGTATGGGGCAAACTTCGCTGAAGTGGCCGTCAATACACGTACCGGTGAAATCCGCCTGGATAAATTCTACGCCTTGCTGGATTGCGGTACTCCGGTCAACCCGGAGTTAGCGTTGGGGCAGATCTACGGCGCTACCCTCCGAGCTATCGGCCACAGCATGAGCGAAGAGATCATTTATGACGCCAAAGGACACCCATTAACGCGTGATTTACGCAGCTATGGCGCGCCAAAAATTGGCGACATTCCGCGTGATTTCCGCGCTGTGCTGGTGCCGAGTGACGATAAAGTCGGCCCATTCGGGGCGAAATCAATCTCGGAGATCGGCGTGAACGGTGCAGCACCGGCAATTGCTACCGCAATTCACGATGCTTGCGGCATTTGGTTACGCGAATGGCATTTCACACCGGAGAAAATACTCACCGCACTGAAAAAAATATAAATAATAAATGGCCGCTTCGGCGGCCAGTTTCCCTTGTATTAAAGATAACTAATTAGTAACTGCGAAAATGAGATAAGCCGTTCTCAAGGCGTCCTGCGCCCCAAATTCGTGGGAATTTATTTTACTGATTCAGATGATCAAATTTACTTTATAAAGGAGTGAAGGGATGTCTGATATAAACCATGCAGGTTCTGACCTTATATTTGAACTGGAGGATCGCCCTCCTTTTCATCAGGCTATCGTTGGTGCCATTACTCATCTATTGGCAATTTTCGTCCCAATGGTAACACCCGCGCTAATTGTGGGGGCGGCCTTACAACTTTCCGCAGAAACCACTGCCTACCTGGTTTCTATGGCGATGATCGCTTCTGGTATTGGTACCTGGTTGCAGGTAAATCGCTATGGAATTATAGGTTCAGGTTTACTCTCTATTCAGTCAGTCAATTTTTCATTTGTGACAGTCATGATTGCGCTGGGTAGCAGCATGAAAAGCGACGGTTTTCATGAAGAGTTAATCATGTCGTCGCTCCTCGGCGTCTCCTTCGTTGGTGCCTTTCTGGTGGTCGGAGCCTCTTTTATTCTTCCTTATTTACGCAGAGTAATTACTCCCACTGTCAGTGGTATTGTTGTACTGATGATCGGCTTAAGCCTGATTAAAGTTGGCATTATTGATTTTGGCGGTGGTTTTGCCGCCAAGAGCAGTGGCACGTTCGGCAACTACGAGCACCTTGGCGTTGGTTTACTGGTGCTGATTGTGGTTATTGGCTTTAACTGTTGTCGCAGTCCGCTACTACGTATGGGCGGAATCGCCATTGGTCTGTGCGTGGGTTATGCGGTTTCATTATGCCTTGGCATGGTGGACTTCAGCAGTTTACGCAATCTCCCCCTCATTACTATTCCCCATCCTTTCAAATACGGATTTAATTTCAACCTCCATCAGTTCCTGGTGGTCGGCACCATTTATCTGCTTAGTGTGCTGGAAGCGGTAGGGGATATCACCGCCACAGCAATGGTTTCCCGCCGCCCTATCCAGGGAGAAGAATATCAGTCACGCCTGAAAGGCGGCGTGCTGGCAGATGGTCTGGTTTCGGTTATCGCCTCCGCCGTCGGTTCATTACCATTAACCACTTTTGCACAAAATAATGGCGTAATACAGATGACTGGCGTCGCTTCACGTTATATCGGGCGCACCATTGCGGTAATGCTGGTTATCCTTGGATTATTTCCGATGATCGGCGGCTTCTTCACCACTATTCCCTCGGCAGTTCTGGGTGGTGCAATGACGTTGATGTTTTCCATGATTGCCATTGCGGGTATCCGCATCATTATTACCAACGGATTAAAGCGCCGTGAAACACTTATTGTCGCCACTTCTTTAGGTTTAGGACTTGGTGTTTCTTATGACCCCGAAATTTTTAAAATATTGCCCGCCTCAATATATGTATTAGTTGAAAATCCTATTTGTGCCGGAGGCCTAACTGCGATTTTATTAAATATTATCCTCCCTGGTGGCTACCGACAGGAAAACGTTCTGCCGGGTATTACCTCTGCGGAAGAGATGGATTAACAGTAAAGGAGTCAATGATGTCAGGGGAACACACGTTAAAAGCAGTACGAGGCAGTTTTATTGATGTCACCCGTACTGTCGATAATCCAGAAGAGATCGCTTCTGCGCTGCGATTTATTGAGGATGGTTTATTACTCATTAAACAGGGGAAAGTGGAATGGTTTGGTGAATGGGAACAGGGCAAGCATCAAATCCCGGACACCATTCGCGTCCGTGATTATCGCGGCAAATTGATTGTACCGGGCTTTGTCGATACGCATATCCATTATCCGCAGAGTGAAATGGTCGGTGCCTATGGTGAGCAGTTACTGGAATGGCTGAATAAACACACCTTCCCTACTGAGCGCCGTTATGAGGATTTAGAGTACGCCCGCGAAATGTCGGCGTTCTTCATCAAGCAGCTTTTACGTAACGGAACCACCATGGCGCTGGTGTTTGGTACCGTCCATCCGCAATCCGTTGATGCGCTGTTTGAAGCCGCCAGTCATATCAATATGCGCATGATTGCCGGTAAGGTGATGATGGACCGCAACGCACCGGATTATCTGCTCGATACTGCCGAAAGCAGCTATCACCAAAGCAAAGAACTGATCGAACGCTGGCACAAAAATGGTCGTCTGTTGTATGCGATTACGCCACGCTTCGCCCCAACATCTTCACCTGAACAGATGGCGATGGCGCAACGCCTGAAAGAAGAGTATCCAGATACGTGGGTACATACCCATCTCTGTGAAAACAAAGATGAAATTGCCTGGGTGAAATCACTCTATCCTGAACATGATGGTTATCTGGATGTTTACCACCAGTACGGCCTGACAGGGAAAAACTGCGTCTTTGCTCACTGCGTCCATCTCGAAGAAAAAGAGTGGGATCGTCTTAGCGAAACCAAATCCAGCATCGCTTTCTGCCCAACTTCAAACCTCTACCTGGGCAGTGGTCTATTCAACCTACAAAAAGCCTGGAAGAAAAAAGTCAAAGTGGGCATGGGAACTGACATTGGTGCCGGAACCACCTTCAACATGCTGCAAACGCTTAACGAAGCCTACAAAGTGTTGCAATTACAAGGCTATCGCCTCTCGGCATATGAAGCGTTTTACCTGGCCACGCTCGGCGGAGCGAAATCTCTGGGCCTTGACGATTTGATTGGCAACTTTTTACCTGGCAAAGAGGCTGATTTCGTGGTGATGGAACCCACTGCCACACCACTACAGCAGCTGCGCTATGACAACTCTGTTTCTTTAGTCGACAAATTGTTCGTGATGATGACGTTGGGCGATGACCGTTCGATCTACCGCACCTACGTTGATGGTCGTCTGGTGTACGAACGCAACTAATAATAAAACCTTAACATCCTCGTGAGGACATCATTATGTCTGGAGACATCCTACAAACACCGGTCGCACCAAAGCCACAGGGCGCGCTGGATAGTTATTTTAAAATAACCGCTCGTGGCAGTACCGTTCGCCAGGAAGTACTGGCAGGCTTAACCACCTTTCTGGCCATGGTTTATTCTGTAATCGTGGTTCCCGGCATGTTGGGCAAAGCTGGTTTTCCCCCTGCTGCAGTCTTTGTTGCTACTTGTCTGGTCGCGGGCTTCGGTTCGCTGCTAATGGGGCTGTGGGCCAATTTGCCAATGGCGATCGGCTGCGCCATCTCCTTGACGGCATTTACCGCATTCAGTCTGGTACTCGGGCAACAAATTAGCGTTCCCGTCGCGCTGGGCGCGGTCTTCCTGATGGGCCTCATCTTCACCGCCATCTCGGTAACCGGTATACGAACCTGGATCTTACGCAATTTACCGATGGGTATCGCCCACGGAACAGGCATTGGTATCGGCCTGTTCCTGCTGCTGATTGCAGCTAACGGCGTTGGTATGGTTATCAAAAACCCGATTGAAGGTTTACCGGTAGCGCTCGGGGCATTTACCTCTTTCCCTGTGATGATGAGCTTGCTGGGATTAGCGGTAATTTTTGGTCTGGAGAAGTGCCGCGTACCAGGAGGGATCTTACTGGTAATTATCGCCATCTCGATAATCGGCTTAATCTTTGACCCCGCGGTGGAATACCACGGTCTGGTGGCGATGCCGAGCCTGACAGGAGAAGATGGTAAGTCGCTAATTTTCAGCCTCGACATTATGGGTGCACTCCAGCCAACCGTTCTCCCGAGTGTACTGGCACTGGTGATGACCGCCGTATTTGATGCCACCGGCACCATCCGCGCAGTAGCCGGTCAGGCGAATCTCCTGGATAAAGACAACCAGATAATCAACGGTGGTAAAGCCCTGACCAGCGATTCCGTCAGCTCGATATTTTCTGGGCTGGTGGGCGCTGCGCCTGCGGCGGTCTATATCGAATCTGCTGCAGGAACAGCTGCGGGTGGCAAAACAGGTCTGACAGCGACGATTGTTGGCTTACTGTTCCTGTTGATTCTGTTTTTATCACCGTTATCGTTTCTGATCCCCGGTTATGCCACAGCTCCCGCACTGATGTACGTGGGTCTGCTGATGCTAAGTAACGTCTCAAAACTGGACTTCAATGACTTTATTGATGCGATGGCGGGCCTGGTTTGCGCTGTCTTTATCGTCCTGACCTGTAATATCGTCACCGGCATTATGCTGGGCTTTGTAACTCTCGTAGTGGGTCGTGTTTTTGCTCGCGAATGGAACAAACTCAATATTGGTACTGTCATCATAACTGTCGCCCTGGTCGCGTTTTACGCGGGTGGCTGGGCTATCTAGAAGAACCTCCGCGCCATACCGCGCGGAGTTTTGTCAGAGTGGATTCTTGCCGCTGGCAGCAATACGCTGCTGGCGGACTCGCCTGAGTTCTCCTTCGGTTAACAACTGCAACGCCTGCGTCGGGCAAGATGCAACGCAAGCCGGTCCCTCTTCCCGCTGTTCGCAAAGGTCACATTTCACGATTTCTGGCCGAACATTTCCCGGCAACATTTGAATTGTGATCATCCCAAACGGACACGCGCTGACGCAACTCTGGCAGCCGATACAACGGGCAGAATTTGCCTGCACCACCTGCTCACCCATCGTCAGCGCCTGCACGGGGCAGGCCCCAACGCAAGGCGCATTTTCGCACTGGTGACACATCACCGGAGCACTAATTCGATCCAAACGCTGCACCTTTAAGCGAGGCAAAAAGAAGCTGGCATTTAAAGTCTGCTCTGACGGATGGGCGACAACACAGGCTACTTCACAAGTGCGACAGCCAATACAGTCAGCCGGATTAACGATAATTAACGATTTCATCACGATGCCTTCGTATCAAACATAGTTAACATATCGCGCGCCGCCTGCCGTCCTGCCGCCATTGCAGTGACAACGAGATCCGCACCATGAACCGCGTCCCCCCCGGCAAAGACCTTTTTCAGATGCGTCTGAGTAGCGAAATATCCCGCGTCACCGGTTTTAATCAGTCCCCATTTATCGAGTTTTATTCCACTCCCCTGTAACCACGGCATTGCATGTGCCTGAAAACCAAACGCCATAATCAGAACATCGGCGGGCAGTTCAAACTCAGAGCCCGCCACCGGACGTGGACGACGGCGCCCATCTGGTCCCGGCTCGCCCATTGCGGTACGAATCAGGCCCACCGCAGTTAAACGCCCATCATCGTCACAAGCAATATATTGCGGCTGAACATTGAACTGAAACTCAACGCCTTCCTCGCGCGCGTTGACTACCTCTTTACGCGAACCGGGCATACTGACTTCATCACGGCGATACGCGCAGGTCACACTGGCAGCATTGAGGCGGATGGAAGTACGCAAACAATCCATTGTCGTATCGCCGCCACCCAAAACCACGACGCGTTTACCTTCAACATCCGTCAGCGGATACTCTTCAGACTCCGGCAGTCCCATAAGCTGGCGGGTATGGGCAGTCAGGAACGGGAGCGCCTGAATGACGCCCGGCGCATCTTCATGCGGCAGATCTGCACGCATCATGCCGTAAGTCCCCACGCCGAGGAAAACAGCATCATATTCCGCCGTTAATTCGTTGAAAGAGATATCGCGGCCAATTTCACAATTGAGATGAAAGTCGATTCCCATTGCGGTGAATATCTCCCGCCGCTGGCTTAATACCATTTTATCGAGCTTGAACGGAGGAATGCCAAAAGTCAGCATACCGCCAATTTCTGGATGGCGATCAAAGACATCAACATGAACACCCGCCCTCGCCAGAATGTCGGCACATCCCAGCCCCGCGGGTCCTGCGCCAATCACCGCCACTTTTTCTATGCGGGGAACAACCTGGCTGACATCAGGACGCCAGCCCATCGCCAGCGCAGTATCAGTAATATAGCGTTCCAGATTACCGATAGAGACTGCGCCAGAGTGATCTTTTAAAGTACATGCGCCTTCACAAAGCCGGTCCTGCGGACACACCCTACCGCAAATTTCCGGTAATGAACTGGTCTGGTGGCAGAGTTCTGCCGCTTCAATAATCTTCCCTTCCTGCACCAGGCGGACGTAATCAGGGATAGCGTTATGCAGCGGGCAATGCCAGTTACAGTTGGCTTTTTCGGCGCAATAGACACAACGGTCGCTTTCATACGCTGCTTGTTTTTGATCAAGGCTGCAATAAATTTCGCCAAAGTGGGTCTTCCGCTCGCTTGCTGTAACTTTATCCGCCCCTTTGCGTGGAGTGACAGGGAGCAATGCCTCGCGACGCGATGATTGTGGTTTTTCCGATGCTTTTCCCTCCGCCGTCCTGCGCTGTCGCAGCGTTTTCATCTGCTGCAAGCCGCTCTCATCCATCAGCCGCAACGCCTGGGTTGGGCAGACTTCAATACAGGCTTGCGCTCCGGAATTGCGCTGGTTACAAAGGTCACATTTCTGCGCAATAGCATCGACCATCTCAATTACCCCAAAGGGGCAAGCGATTGCGCATCTTTTACAACCAATGCATTTTTGTTCGTCCAGTTGTACGCTATCGGGCTGGAAAGTCAGAGCATTTACAGGGCAAGCCGTAACACAGGGGGCATTGTTGCAATGATGGCAAGCCACTGGATTTGCAGTCTGGCCTTTCCCAACAACGTGGATACGGGGTCGAAAATCACCATGACTCTGCGGCCAGTTTTCTTGATTATGAGCCACCGCACAGGCAATTTCACAGGCATGACAGCCTATACATTCCGCAGCATCAGCAGCGATAAACTTGTTCATTTGCATCCCTTTCATTTGATGAGTTATGTCTTCTCAAATGTCGCAATGCAATAAACGGGCATATATGAGGAAACGAGTCAGTTTTAATTATAATTTTGTGAGCGATATCAAATTATCGCCCCTCAATCTGTGCCGTTTTCAATATTTAAACATCGCCGTTCAAAAAAATGCCATCCGGATAAAAAGTATTAAATACGAGAGTGCGACATGCCAGAATGATTAATGAAATATCAATATGAGAAAATTAAAGATAATTTCATTGTCTATTTTTATTCTCATTTTCTCGGTTTAACCCCGATTATGTGATTGCCCCCGCATTTCCATCTTGTAACGTCCCCTCCTTGTGAAAACTGGCATCCCACGAGCATGTCATTAAAGAGTTTTAGTGAACGTAAACGGTTGCTTTTTACTCTGGCGAGCGAAAGGAGAAAGACTGATGAGCGCCATAGATTCTCAAATTCCCTCATCTTCAGGGCAAGACCGCCCAACGGATGAGGTGGACCGCATATTATCACCAGGAAAGCTGATCATACTCGGTCTGCAACACGTCCTTGTTATGTACGCAGGCGCAGTCGCCGTCCCACTTATGATTGGTGACAGACTCAGACTCTCGAAAGAAGCTATCGCAATGCTGATTAGCTCCGATCTCTTTTGCTGCGGTATCGTCACATTATTGCAATGTATCGGCATTGGTCGCTTTATGGGAATTCGCCTGCCGGTGATTATGTCGGTGACCTTTGCGGCTGTAACGCCAATGATTGCCATTGGGATGAACCCGGATATCGGTCTGCTGGGGATTTTTGGCGCGACCATTGCGGCCGGTTTTATCACCACGCTATTAGCACCACTTATTGGTCGCTTAATGCCTTTATTCCCACCGTTAGTTACCGGTGTGGTTATTACCTCTATCGGCCTGAGTATTATTCAGGTAGGCATTGACTGGGCTGCTGGCGGTAAAGGAAATCCACAATATGGCAATCCGGTTTATTTAACCATTTCCTTCGCCGTCTTAATTTTCATCTTGCTTATCACCCGTTACGCCAAAGGATTTATGTCCAATGTCGCCGTATTACTGGGGATTGTATTTGGCTTCTTGTTGTCGTGGATGATGAATGAAGTGAATCTGTCTGGGCTGAATGATGCTTCGTGGTTCGCCATTGTCACGCCAATGTCGTTTGGTACGCCAGTTTTCGATCCGGTTTCCATTCTGACCATGACCGCAGTGTTAATCATCGTATTTATTGAGTCGATGGGGATGTTCCTGGCCTTGGGGGAAATTGTCGGTAGAAAACTTTCTTCACAAGACATTATTCGCGGGCTACGCGTAGATGGCATAGGGACAATGATTGGCGGCACGTTTAACAGCTTCCCGCATACTTCCTTTTCGCAAAACGTTGGCCTGGTCAGCGTGACGCGCGTTCACAGTCGCTGGGTGTGTATCTCTTCCGGGATTATATTAATCATGTTCGGGATGGTACCCAAAATGGCGGTGCTGGTGGCTTCCATTCCGCAATTTGTACTAGGCGGTGCAGGATTAGTAATGTTCGGTATGGTGCTGGCGACGGGGATCCGCATTCTGTCGCGCTGTAACTACACCACCAACCGCTACAACCTTTATATCGTGGCTATTAGCCTTGGCGTGGGTATGACCCCGACGCTTTCTCATGATTTCTTTTCTAAGTTACCGGCTGTACTGCAACCGTTGTTACATAGCGGCATTATGTTGGCGACTATCAGTGCGGTGGTGCTGAACGTCTTTTTCAATGGTTATCAGCATCATGCCGATCTGGTGAAGGAATCTGTTTCTGATAAAGATTTAAAAGTCAGAACAGTGCGTATGTGGCTTTTGATGCGCAAGCTAAAGAAAAATGAGCATGGTGAATGATATGAACCTATTAATACGCACTATATTCAGTCTGTTATTACTCTTAATGATCTCCATTCCTGTCATTTCTGACTGCGTGGCAATGGCTATTGAAAGTCGCTTCAACTATATGATGCTGCTTTTTTAAATGACCTTTCTCTGTCAGCATCCGCTCAAAACGGGCGGATGCCGATAAACACTCACTTGGTTAATCATTTGACTCTTCAGTTATCTATAATGACGAGTGATTAGAATTACATGTGAGAAATTATGCAAACGGAACACGTCATTTTACTGAATGCACAGGGAGTCCCCTCGGGTACGCTGGAAAAATATGCCGCACACACGGCAGACACCCCCTTACATCTCGCGTTCTCCTGCTGGCTGTTTAATGCTAAGGGACAACTGCTGGTTACCCGCCGCGCACTTAGCAAAAAAGCGTGGCCAGGCGTGTGGACTAACTCGGTGTGCGGTCATCCACAACTGGGCGAAAGCAATGAAGAGGCGGTAATCCGCCGTTGCCGCTATGAACTGGGCGTGGAAATAACGTCACCCGAATCGGTTTATCCAGACTTCCACTATCGCGCCACTGACCCGAATGGCATTGTCGAAAATGAAATGTGTCCAGTCTTTGCCGCACGAATTACCAGCGCGTTACAGCCCAACGGTGATGAAGTGATGGATTATCAATGGTGTGATTTATCAGATGTTTTGCGCGCTATTGATGCTACGCCGTGGGCGTTTAGTCCGTGGATGGTGATGCAGGCAGCCAATAGCAAAGCCAGAAATGTATTATCTGTTTTCGCAAAGAGAGAATAAAAAACCCCGACAAATGCCGGGGTTAAGTGCATACGCGTAACGCTTATTTTACCGGACGCATTGCCGGGAACAGAATAACGTCGCGGATGGTATGGCTGTTGGTGAACAGCATTACCATACGGTCGATACCAATACCCAGACCAGCTGTCGGCGGCAAACCATGTTCCAGTGCGGTGACGTAATCTTCGTCGTAGAACATTGCTTCGTCGTCGCCTGCATCTTTCGCTGCAACCTGATCCAGGAAGCGCTGCGCCTGATCTTCGGCATCGTTCAGCTCGCTAAAGCCGTTACCGATTTCACGACCGCCAATGAAGAACTCAAAGCGGTCAGTGATTTCCGGGTTAACGTCGTTACGACGCGCCAGCGGGGAAACTTCTGCCGGATATTCAGTAATGAAGGTCGGCTGAATCAGATGTGCTTCTGCCACTTCTTCGAAGATCTCGGTAACGATACGGCCCAGACCCCAGCTCTTCTCAACGTGGATGCCGATAGATTCAGCAATCGCTTTCGCAGAGTCGAAGTTGTCCAGATCTGCCATGTCGGTTTCCGGGCGATATTTCTTGATCGCTTCACGCATGGTCAGTTTTTCGAACGGTTTACCGAAGTCCAGCGTTACGTCGCCGTAGGTCACTTCCGTCTTACCGAGAATATTCTGTGCCAGAGTACGGAACAGCGATTCAGTCAGTTCGATCAGATCTTTGTAATCTGCGTAAGCCATGTAGAGTTCCATCATGGTGAACTCTGGGTTATGACGTACGGAAATACCTTCGTTACGGAAGTTACGGTTGATTTCGAACACACGTTCAAAGCCGCCAACCACCAGACGCTTGAGGTACAGTTCCGGCGCAATACGCAGGTACATGTCGAGATCCAGCGCGTTGTGATGGGTGATGAACGGACGCGCAGCCGCACCGCCAGGGATCACCTGCATCATCGGGGTTTCAACTTCCATAAAGCCGCGATTCACCATGAACTGGCGAATACCGGACAGAATTTGCGAACGCACTTTAAAGGTGTTGCGGGATTCATCGTTAGAGATGAGATCCAAATAACGCTGACGATAGCGCGCTTCCTGATCCTGCAAGCCGTGGAATTTGTCCGGCAGCGGACGCAGAGCTTTGGTCAGCAGACGCAGCTCGGTACAGTGGATAGACAGTTCGCCGGTTTTGGTTTTGAACAGTTTACCTTTCGCGCCGAGGATATCGCCGAGGTCCCATTTTTTGAACTGCTCGTTGTAAACGCCTTCCGGCAGATCGTCACGGGCAACGTACAGCTGAATGCGGCCACCCACATCCTGCAGGGTAACGAAAGACGCTTTACCCATAATACGGCGGGTCATCATGCGGCCAGCAACGGCAACTTCGATGTTCAGCGCTTCCAGTTCTTCGTTCTCTTTACCGTCGAATTCTGCGTGCAATTGGTCAGAGGTATGATCGCGACGGAAATCGTTCGGGAAGGCAATCCCCTGCTCGCGCAGGTTCGCCAGCTTCTCACGACGCGTTTTCAGTTCATTGTTAAGATCGACTACCGCGTCAGCGCCCTGTGCGTGTTGTTCAGACATGTTGGTTCCTCATAACCCTGCTTTCAAACTTGCTTCGATAAATTGATCCAGGCTGCCGTCCAGCACGGCCTGCGTGTTGCGGGTTTCTACCCCGGTACGCAGATCTTTAATGCGGGAGTCATCAAGGACATAAGAACGAATCTGGCTGCCCCAGCCGATGTCGGACTTGGTGTCTTCCATCGCCTGTTTCTCGGCATTCTTCTTCTGCATCTCCAGTTCATAAAGCTTCGCTTTCATCTGCTTCATGGCCTGGTCTTTGTTCTTGTGCTGGGAACGGTCGTTCTGGCACTGGGTCACGATCCCGGTTGGGATGTGAGTAATACGCACCGCAGATTCGGTACGGTTAACGTGCTGACCGCCCGCGCCGGACGCGCGATAAACGTCAATGCGCAGATCCGCCGGATTGATTTCGATATCAATATCATCATCAACTTCCGGGTAAACAAACGCGGAGCTGAACGACGTGTGGCGGCGACCGCCGGAGTCAAACGGACTCTTACGCACCAGGCGGTGAACACCTGTTTCTGTACGCAGCCAGCCGTAAGCGTAATCGCCGGAGATTTTGATCGTCACGGATTTAATACCCGCCACTTCACCTTCCGACTCTTCGATGATTTCAGTTTTGAAACCACGCGATTCTGCCCAGCGCAGATACATACGCTCAAGCATGCTCGCCCAGTCCTGTGCTTCCGTCCCGCCAGACCCCGCCTGAATATCGAGGTAGCAGTCGGCGCTGTCATATTCGCCAGAGAACATACGGCGGAATTCAAGCTGCGCCAGTTTTTCTTCCAAGGCGTCGAGTTCAGCAACGGCTTCGTTAAAGGTTTCTTCGTCGTCAGCTTCTACAGCCAGTTCCAGCAGACCAGAAACATCTTCCAGCCCCTGTTTCATTTGGTCGAGGGTGTCGACAACGGCTTCGAGGGAGGAACGCTCTTTACCCAGCGCCTGTGCGCGTTCGGGTTCGTTCCAGACATCCGGCTGTTCCAGCTCGGCGTTTACTTCTTCCAGACGCTCTTTCTTGGCGTCGTAGTCAAAGATACCCCCTAAGAACGTCGGAGCGTTCCGTGAGGTCCTGAATGCGATTATTTACCGGATTAATTTCAAACATGGTCTGATTTCTTTTATTGAGCTAGTCAAAATGCGGTGATAAGAGCGGGATTGTACCGGATCCCGGCTCAATTTTATACATACTAAATTCGTCAGACAGGCCAGATATTGTCGATGATAATTTGCAGGCTGCGGTTGCCGCGAAACTCGTTGATATCCAGTTTGTAGGCTAGTTGCACTTCACGCACACCGTTATCCGGCCAGAGGGCCGTATCAACGTTAAACGCAATACCATCCAGCAACGGGCCACCACCGACCGGTTCGACCATCACTTTCAGATGACGCTCGCCTACCAACCGCTGTTGCAGCAGGCGGAAATGGCCATCAAACAGTGGTTCCGGGAACATCTGCCCCCACGGGCCAGCATCACGTAGCAGCTGCGCCACTTCCATGGTCATCTCTTCAGCGCTTAACGGGCCGTCGGAGACGACTTCACCCTGTAATAATGCGGGGTCCAGCCACTCGGTAACCAGTTCGCCAAAGCGTTGCTGAAAAAGTTCGAATTTATCCTCTTCCAGCGACAGGCCTGCCGCCATCGCATGGCCGCCAAACTTGAGCATCATGCCCGGATAGAGCGTGTCTAAGCGCTCCAGCGCATCGCGCATATGCAGCCCCTGAATGGAGCGTCCAGAACCTTTTAACGTACCGTCTCCCGCTGGCGCAAACGCAATAACCGGACGGTGAAAACGCTCTTTAATACGCGAAGCCAGAATACCGACAACCCCCTGATGCCATTCAGGATGATACATTGCCAGCCCGCCGGGCAGCGTATCGCGACTTCGCTCCAGTTTCTCGCACAGAGTCAGCGCCTCAACCTGCATTCCCTGTTCAATCTCTTTGCGCGTCTGGTTTAGGGCGTCGAGTTCATTTGCCAGCACACGCGCTTCGCCGATGTTGTCGCACAGTAACAGCGCCACTCCGACGGACATATCATCCAGTCGCCCGGCAGCATTGAGACGTGGCCCCAGCGCAAAACCTAAATCGCTGGCGGCGAGTTTTTGCGGATCGCGGTTTGCCACTTCCAGCAGCGCTTTAATCCCTGGGCGGCACTTCCCGGCGCGGATTCGGCTCATGCCCTGCCAGGTCAGGATACGGTTATTCGCATCCAGCGGCACCACGTCCGCCACCGTCCCGAGCGCCACCAGATCCAGCAATTCCGCCAGATTAGGGATTGCAATGCCACGGTCATCAAACCAGCCCTGATCGCGCAAAAAGGTGCGCAGCGCCAGCATCAGATAAAATGCGACGCCTACGCCTGCCAGTGACTTCGATGGAAAGTCGCAGTCACGCAAGTTAGGGTTAATAATGGCTTCCGCCGCGGGTAACGTATCGCCCGGCAAATGGTGATCGGTAACAATAACCGGAATGCCCAGCGTGCGAGCGTGTTCAACGCCCGCGTGAGAGGAAATGCCGTTATCCACCGTCACAATCAACTGCGCGCCACGGGCATGCGCCTGCTCAACCACTTCCGGGCTTAAGCCGTAACCGTCTTCAAAACGGTTCGGCACCAGGAAGTCGATGTTGGCGCAGCCAAGCGAACGCATCGCCAGCACGCTAAGGGCGGTACTGGTGGCGCCGTCGGCGTCGAAATCTCCGACCACAATTATCCGCGTTCCTTCGCGAAAAGCGTTGTAAAGGATCTCAACGGCCTTTTCGACGCCGCTCAGTTGCTGCCAGGGCAGCATCCCTTTAACACCGAGTTCCAGTTCCTGCGCGCTACGCACGCCCCGGCTGGCGTATAAACGACGCAGCAAGGGCGGCAGATCAGCAGGCAGGTCTGCCGTTTCATCGATTTCACGGCGACGAAGTTTTATCTGTTGTTTCACGCGAATTATTTACCGCTGGTCATTTTTTGGTGTTCGTCGAGGAATTCTTTCATGTCTTTCGGCGGCTGGTAGCCTGGCACCAGAGTACCGTTGCTCAGCACAATCGCCGGAGTACCGCTGACGCCAAGCTGGACGCCAAGCGCGTAATGGTTGGCAATATCCACGTCGCAACTGGCTGGCGCGACGCTTTTACCCGCCATCACATCATCAAACGCTTTGTTTTTATCTTTCGCACACCAGATGGCTTTCATTTGTTGCTCAGCCTGGCTCTCCAACCCCTGGCGCGGGAAAGCGAGATAACGCACGGTGATCCCCAGCGCGTTGTAGTCTGCCATCTGCTCATGCAGCTTGTGGCAGTAGCCACAAGTAATATCGGTGAACACGGTGATGACGTGTTTTTCCTGCGGCGCTTTATAAACAATCATATCTTTTTCAAGCGCGTTCAGTTGCTTTAACAGCATCTTATTGGTGACATTGACCGGAGCCGTGCCGCTAACGTCATACATTGGCCCCTGAATGATATGTTTACCATCATCGGTGATGTACAACACACCGCTGTTAGTCAGAACTGTCTTCATGCCAGCCACGGGCGCGGGCTGGATATCGCTGCTTTTGATGCCCATTTTGGCTAACGTTTGTTGAATTGCCGCGTCATCCGCTTGAACAAAGCCTGAAAACGCCGCCAACAAAGTAAATAACATAAAACCTTTCTTCATAAATCTTCCCGTTCTTTTCAGACATCACGCCCGTGGGTGATGCTGTTGATGAAGTTGCCGCAGACGCTCGGTAGCGACATGCGTATAAATTTGCGTGGTGGAGAGATCGCTATGGCCCAACAACATCTGCACCACGCGTAAGTCCGCACCATGATTTAACAAATGAGTGGCAAAGGCATGACGCAACACATGCGGTGACAGCTTTTCGCTATCGATACCCGCCAGCACGGCATAATGTTTAATGCGGTGCCAAAAGGTCTGGCGCGTCATCTGCTGCGCGCGCTGGCTGGGAAACAGCACATCAATCGACACACCGTTCAATAGCCATGGCCGCCCGTGTTCCAGATAATTTTCCAGCCAGTAGACCGCCTCTTCACCTAATGGCACCAGGCGTTCTTTGTTGCCTTTACCAATGACCCGTACCACGCCCTGGCGCAGGCTGATATCACTCATTGTCAGCCCGACCAGTTCCGAGACACGCAACCCGGTAGCATACAACACTTCAAGCATGGCTTTGTCGCGAAGCTCCAGAGGCTGATCGACTAAAGGTGCCTGTAATAATCTTTCAACCTGCGCTTCGCTTAAATCTTTCGGCAAACGCTGGGGCAATTTCGGCGAAGCCAGATGTGCACTGGGATCGTCTTCACGAAACTTTTCGCGATAAAGATACTGGAACAATCGGCGCACCGCACTCAGCAAACGTGCTGAACTGGTGGCTTTATACCCGCCCTCCAGCCGTTCTGCCAGTAATGCCTGCAAATCGTCACTTTGTGCCGTTGCCAGCGTCAGCCCACGATGATGCAACCACTCCACCATCATTGACAGATCGCGACGGTATGCGTTCAACGTATTTTCGGCGAGATTTTTTTCCAGCCACAGGGCATCCAGAAACTGCTCGATGCGTGCCAGATCTTGTTTCACTTGCGCCCCTTATCGTTACTCGTTTGATCCATTATGCCTTATTGTGCCGTGACTAAAGCGATTCTGATACACTAGCCACAAAAGCCACAGCAGAATCGAGAAGCTTACGTTATGAATATGGGTCTTTTTTACGGTTCCAGCACCTGTTACACCGAAATGGCAGCGGAAAAAATCCGCGATATTATCGGCCCAGAACTGGTGACCTTACATAACCTCAAGGACGACTCCCCGAAATTAATGGAGCAGTACGATGTGCTCATTCTGGGTATCCCGACCTGGGATTTTGGCGAAATCCAGGAAGACTGGGAAGCCGTCTGGGATCAGCTCGACGACCTGAACCTCGAAGGTAAAATTGTTGCGTTATATGGGCTTGGCGATCAGCTGGGATACGGCGAGTGGTTCCTTGATGCGCTCGGCATGCTGCATGACAAACTCTCGACCAAAGGCGTGAAGTTCGTCGGCTACTGGCCAACGGAAGGATATGAGTTTACCAGCCCGAAACCGGTGATTGCTGACGGACAGCTGTTCGTGGGTCTGGCGCTGGATGAAACTAACCAGTATGACCTTAGCGACGAGCGTATTCAGAGCTGGTGTGAGCAAATCCTTAACGAAATGGCAGAGTATTACGCCTGATGTGACTGACGGCTTTGCGCATTAGCGTTGCCGTCATGTTTACCTTTGCGTCTCTTGTTGCAACAAAATTCGCCGTAAATCCCGCCATTCGGCTTCGTCCATGCTGTCTGCTGCCAGCCATAAATGTTGACGTTTGCCACTATCAGCGCGTAAACGCAACATCATACCGCTTTTAATCATCCATGGCGCTTTGACGATGCTCCACTCCTGTCCTTGCCAACGCAAACGCCCGTCCATCAACAGGCGAATTTCCCCCTGACGAGCATTAATGCGCCGCTGGCTGCGAACGCAATCAAACACCACCAGCGAAAGCAACACCATCCATAACGGGGTGTAACTGAGCGGCCAGGGCATGAGTAAAATAACAGCGGCAACCAGCCCATGAATCAGCAAGGAAAGCCACTGTGCGCGCCAGGAGACGCGCAGATCAGATTGCCACAGGACCACGTTCCCGGTTCCGTGTCTGGATAAGTCGGACCATCATTTCCAGTTCTGCATCGGCCGGTTTACCGTGATTCATCAGCCAGTTGAACAGGTCCGGGTCGTCGCATTCCAGCAGACGAATAAAGATGCGTTTTTCGTCATCACTTAAGCTGTCGTACTCATGTTCGAAAAACGGCATGATTGAAATATCGAGTTCGCGCATACCACGGCGGCATGCCCAATGAATGCGGGCTTTGTTGTTAATGTCCATCTTCTTCCTGTCTCACGAAAATCCAGTACCAGGCTATTGTAACGTGTTTTTCGACTTCTTTTGCGGGAATATCGGTAAACACAATCGCGATCGCGAAATTAATCCGCAACAATTCAATGGCTTCATTTTTTTGGATGTCGCCTCGCAAAGCATATCAGAAGGCACAGATCGCGTAGTGAAAGCACTTGCATTGCCTCATAGCTCTTTTACCATTAGTCATTAATACGCCGTTTGTTACACAGGACTCCATTATGGCTTTTACACCTTTTCCTCCCCGTCAGCCTACGGCTTCTGCCCGTTTACCACTGACGCTGATGACGCTTGATGACTGGGCGCTTGCCACCATTACTGGCGCGGACAGCGAAAAATATATGCAGGGTCAGGTGACAGCAGACGTCAGCCAGATGTCAGAAGACCAGCATTTGCTCGCCGCGCATTGCGACGCCAAAGGTAAAATGTGGAGCAATTTACGTCTGTTCCGCGACGGCGATGGCTTTGCGTGGATTGAACGCCGCAGCGTGCGTGATTCGCAGCTGACTGAACTGAAAAAATATGCGGTGTTTTCTAAAGTGACCATCGTGCCGGACGATGAACGCGTGCTGCTCGGTGTTGCCGGTTTTCAGGCACGCGCCGCGCTGGAAAATCTCTTCAGCGAAATGCCTTCGAAGGAAAAACAGGTAGTCAGAGAAGGTGCGACCACACTGCTATGGTTTGAACACCCGGCAGAACGTTTTCTGATCGTAACCGATGAAGCTACCGCTAATACTTTGACCGATAAACTGCGCGGTGAAGCGGAACTGAACAATAGCCAACAGTGGCTGGCATTAAACATTGAAGCGGGTTTCCCTGTTATTGACGCTGCTAACAGTGGGCAGTTTATCCCGCAGGCGACTAACCTTCAGGCGCTGGGCGGTATCAGCTTTAAGAAAGGCTGCTATACCGGGCAAGAGATGGTGGCACGAGCTAAGTTCCGCGGAGCCAACAAACGCGCGCTCTGGTTGCTGGCGGGTAGCGCCAGCCGTTTGCCGGCAGCTGGTGAAGACTTAGAGCTGAAAATGGGCGAAAACTGGCGTCGTACCGGTACGGTGCTGGCTGCGGTAAAACTGGAAGATGGTCAGGTAGTGGTTCAGGTCGTCATGAATAACGATATGGAACCGGACAGCATCTTCCGCGTTCGTGATGATGCGAATACATTGCGTATCGAGCCGCTGCCGTATTCGCTGGAAGAGTAAATCGCTGTATCGCTTCGGGCATCTATTGCCTGATGCGACGCTGGCGCGTCTTATCAGGCATGGGATTTGGTGCCTTTTTCACAAATGGGAAGCGGCCCGTAGGCCGGATAAGGCGTTCACACCACATCCGGCAGTTGCGCTCCGATGCCTGATGCGACGCTGGCGCCTCTTATCAGGCCTGGGATTTGGTGCCTTTTTCACAAGTGGGAAGCGGCCCGTAGGCCGGATAAGGCGTTCACGCCGCATCCGGCAGTTGCGCTCCGATGCCTGATGCGACGCTGGTGCGTCTTTTCATGCCGACAAAGACACAGCCATTACGGCTGTCCAATATACAAATAGATCGCCAGGAAATGGCACACACTGCCGCCGAGCACAAAGCCGTGCCAGATGGCGTGGTTGTAGGGGATGCGTTTGCAGACGTAGAAAATCACCCCAAGCGAGTAAACCACACCGCCTACTGCCAGTAAGGTAACGCTGCCCGCCGCGAGTTTAACTGCCATTTCATAAATCACCACCAGTGACAGCCAACCCATCGCCAGATAAGTCACCAGAGATAAAATTTTGAATCGGTGCGCGATGGTCAGTTTGAACAGAATCCCCAGCAATGCCAGGCTCCAGATAACAATCATCAACCCGTGCGCTAACGGAGAATCCAGCCCCACCAGCAAAAACGGCGTGTAGGTTCCGGCAATCAACAGGTAAATGGCGCAATGGTCAAATTTCTTCAGCCACATTTTTGCCCGTTGATGGGGAATGGCGTGATAGAGCGTCGAAGCGAGAAACAGCAGGATCATACTGCCGCCATAAAGGCTGTAACTGGTTATCGCCGTGGCGCTGGCATTAAGATCCACCGCCTGAACCAGTAGCAATACCAACCCGACGATACCAAACACCAGCCCAATGCCGTGACTGATGCTGTTGGCAATTTCCTCTGCCAGCGAATATCCCTGCTTAATGAGAGGCTTCTGAACCATAACTTACTCCGGAGAAACGTACACGCACGTGAACACTTCTCCAGCGTAACTGAGAATAGTTCCAGTGAACACCTGTTAGCTAAAATAAATTCTGATTTGAGAGTAATCTCCGAAAAATCATGAAATTAAATGTTAAATTTCAACTAACAGGCGTGAGTTCAACTTAAAGGCATTTAAATTCAATTACATAAAACTGTGTCTGACCAGGATAGATGTCGGCAATGACTTTTTTCAGTTCAGGCAGGGTCATATTTTCCTGTTGTGCATGTTTTTCTGTGAGAGTATCCAGCGTTACGGTTGAAGTTGCGGTAACTTCAATGGTGCAAAAATAGCCGTCATCTTCAAAGCGCCCGACGCGGAGCACATCGCCCGGTTTAAAGTGCGATTCAGACTCGTCGCGAATAGTGATGGTTTTACGCCCAGCCAGAATGTCATCCTGGAAACGTTGAAAAAAAGTGATGTCGTTTGGCTGCATGGTACTATTTCCTGTAAGAATTGACTCATTTGGAGCCTATGATAGTGAAAAAACTCACCTTACCGAAAGATTTCTTATGGGGTGGCGCAGTTGCCGCTCATCAGGTCGAAGGCGGCTGGAACAAAGGCGGCAAAGGGCCGAGTATTTGTGACGTGCTAACCGGTGGCGCACACGGCGTGCCGCGCGAAATCACCAAAGAAGTTTTGCCCGGCAAATACTATCCGAACCATGAAGCCGTTGATTTTTATGGCCACTACAAAGAAGACATTAAGCTGTTTGCTGAAATGGGCTTCAAATGTTTTCGTACTTCCATCGCCTGGACGCGCATTTTTCCAAAAGGCGATGAAACACAGCCAAACGAAGAAGGGCTGAAGTTCTACGATGATATGTTCGATGAACTGCTGAAATACAACATCGAACCGGTGATCACCCTCTCCCACTTTGAAATGCCACTGCATCTGGTGCAGCAATACGGTAGCTGGACCAACCGTAAAGTGGTTGATTTCTTTGTGCGTTTCGCGGAAGTGGTATTTGAACGCTATAAGCATAAAGTCAAATACTGGATGACCTTCAACGAAATTAACAACCAGCGTAACTGGCGTGCGCCGCTGTTCGGTTACTGCTGCTCCGGCGTGGTGTATACCGAGCATGAAAACCCGGAAGAGACGATGTATCAGGTGCTGCATCATCAGTTTGTCGCCAGCGCCCTGGCGGTGAAAGCCGCGCATCGCATCAACCCGGAGATGAAAGTCGGTTGTATGCTGGCGATGGTGCCGCTCTATCCTTACTCCTGTAACCCGGACGATGTGATGTTCGCTCAGGAGTCGATGCGCGAGCGCTACGTCTTTACCGATGTGCAGCTGCGTGGCTATTACCCGTCCTATGTATTGAACGAGTGGGAGCGTCGCGGATTTAACATCAAAATGGAAGATGGCGATTTTGAAGTGCTACGCGAAGGCACCTGCGATTATCTTGGCTTCAGTTATTACATGACCAACGCGGTGAAGGCCGAAGGCGGCACCGGCGATGCGATCTCTGGTTTTGAAGGCAGTGTACCGAACCCATTTGTTAAAGCGTCGGACTGGGGATGGCAGATTGATCCGGTGGGTCTGCGCTATGCACTATGCGAATTGTATGAGCGTTATCAGAAGCCGCTGTTTATTGTCGAAAACGGTTTTGGCGCTTACGACAAAGTGGAAGAAGACGGCAGCATCATCGATGACTACCGTATTGACTACCTGCGCGCCCATATTGAAGAGATGAAAAAAGCGGTGACTTACGATGGCGTGGATCTGATGGGCTACACGCCGTGGGGCTGCATCGACTGCGTGTCGTTCACTACCGGGCAGTACAGCAAACGCTACGGCTTTATCTATGTGAATAAACATGACGACGGTACTGGCGATATGTCGCGTTCACGTAAGAAGAGCTTTAACTGGTACAAAGAGGTGATTGCCAGCAACGGCGAGAAGCTTTAAGTAGATAAAGTACCGGATGCAATACTTGCTGCGTTGCATCCGGTCAGACAACTTTCCTGTTTTATTTCCCACCTGCCAAATCGATAAAACTTCCCGTGACATAAGATGCTTTATCACTAATCAGCCAGACAATGGCCTGCGCGACCTCTTCCGCCTGTCCGCCACGCTGCATCGGAATGTTCGATTTCACGCGATCGACGCGTCCGGGTTCACCACCGCTGACGTGCATTTCGGTATAGATAAAACCGGGTCGCACGCCATTGACGCGAATTCCCTGCGCGGCGACTTCCAGCGATAGTCCGGTGGTTAACGTATCAATCGCCCCTTTCGATGCCGCATAATCAACGTATTCCCCCGGCGATCCCAGCCGTGAGGCTACCGAAGAGACATTGACGATAGCGCCGCCATTGCCGCCGTTTTTAAACGCCATGCGTTTTACCGCCTCGCGTGAGCAGAGAAAATATCCCGTTACGTTGGTGGAAAATACTCGGTTGATTCGCTCTGCGGTAAGGTTTTCTACGGTGCACTGGGTAAACAAGATCCCGGCATTGTTGACCAGCACGGCTAGCGGTTCATCACGCTGGTCGATTGCTGTAAACATTGCGACGATCTGGTTTTCGTCGCTGATATCCGCCTGGAGTGCAAATGCCTTGCCACCGGCTTTCGTTATTAAGTTCACCACTTCCTGCGCCGCGTGGAGGTTTTGCTGATAATTAAGCGCAACCGTATACCCTTCTTGCGCCAACAGTAACGCAGTTGCCCGCCCAATACCACGACTGCCGCCAGTCACAAGTGCTATAGCCATTTGTTTTCCCCATAAATTAAGACTGATGACAAAGCCAAAAGAACGCACGATCAGTTCCCTCGCCCTAAAAGGGCGAGGGGGAAAACCGTACCATCATTTACGCTTGAGCAAATTGTCAGCAAGTAAAAAGGCGCCGAAGCGCCTTTAGAAGATAGTCGAATCAGTGAATTACTGGTATTCGCTAATCGGTACGCAGGAGCAGAACAGGTTACGGTCGCCGTAAACATCATCCAGACGTTTCACCGTCGGCCAGTATTTGTCTGCCACGCCTGCCGGGAATACTGCAACTTCACGGCTGTACGGATGCGCCCACTCGGCGACCAGTTCGCTCTGAATGTGCGGCGCGTTCACCAGCGGGTTATCTTCCAGCGGCCAGACACCGGTTTTCACCTGGTCAATCTCTGCGCGGATAGCCAGCATCGCGTCGATAAAGCGATCCAGTTCCACTTTGCTTTCAGATTCAGTCGGTTCAACCATCAGCGTACCCGCCACCGGGAACGACATAGTCGGCGCGTGGAAACCGTAGTCGATCAGGCGCTTGGCAATATCCAGCTCGCTGATGCCGGTTTCTTCTTTCAGCGGGCGAATATCGAGAATACATTCGTGTGCCACGCGACCGTCGCGACCGGTATACAGCACCGGGAAAGCATCCTGCAGGCGGCTGGCAATATAGTTGGCGTTAAGAATTGCCACCTGGCTTGCTTTTTTCAGCCCTTCTGCGCCCATCATGCGGATGTACATCCAGCTGATTGGCAGAATGGATGCGCTACCGAACGGTGCCGCAGAAACCGCGCCCTGACGGGTTAACATGCCTTCGATTTGCACCACGCTATGGCCCGGCACAAACGGCGCCAGATGCGCTTTCACGCCGATCGGTCCCATACCTGGGCCGCCACCGCCGTGCGGAATGCAGAAGGTTTTATGCAGGTTAAGGTGCGAAACGTCCGCACCAATAAAGCCCGGTGAGGTAATGCCAACCTGAGCATTCATGTTCGCGCCATCAAGATAAACCTGACCACCGAACTGATGCACGACTTCACACACTTCACGGATCGTTTCTTCATACACGCCATGGGTGGAAGGATAGGTCACCATGATGCAGGAGAGGTTATCGCCCGCCTGTTCCGCTTTCGCGCGCAGGTCAGTCAGATCAATGTTGCCGTTTTTATCACACGCCACAACTACCACCTGCATTCCTGCCATATGTGCAGAAGCAGGGTTAGTTCCGTGCGCAGAAGCCGGGATCAGGCAGATATCGCGATGCCCTTCGTTGCGGCTTTCATGATAATGACGAATCGCCAGCAGGCCCGCGTATTCGCCCTGTGCACCAGAGTTCGGCTGCATACAAACGGTGTCGTAACCGGTCAATTTCACCAGCCAGTCAGCCAGCTGCGCGATCATCTGCTGATAACCTTCGGCCTGTTCCGGCGGGCAGAACGGGTGCAGTTCGGCAAATTCCGGCCAGGTGATCGGGATCATCTCGGCGGCGGCGTTCAGTTTCATGGTGCAGGACCCCAGCGGAATCATCGCCTGATTCAGCTCCAGATCTTTACGCTCCAGCGAGTGCATATAGCGCATCATTTCGGTTTCGCTGTGGTAGCGATTAAACACCGGATGGGTGAGGATTTCGTCATCACGCAGCATCGCAGGTTGAATAGAGCGACTGTCGTGAGCCACGTCTTTATCCAGCGTGTCGATCTCCAGCCCGTGGTTATCGCCCAACAGCACGCTGAAAAGCTGCATCACGTTTTCGCGCGTGGTTGTTTCATCAAGGGTGATCCCAACCGCGTTCAGAATATCGCTGCGCAGGTTGATTTCAGCCGCTTCGGCACGCGCCAGTACGCCCGCTTTGTCGGTCACTTCCACACACAAAGTATCGAAATAGTGCGCATGGCGCAGCTTCAGACCTTTTTGTTGCAGGCCCGCCGCCAAAATATCGGTCAGGCGGTGGATGCGGTTAGCGATACGTTTCAGGCCAACCGGACCGTGATAAACGGCGTACAGGCTGGCGATGTTTGCCAGCAGTACCTGGGAAGTACAAATGTTGGAGTTCGCTTTCTCACGACGAATATGTTGCTCGCGAGTCTGCATCGCCATGCGTAGCGCAGTATTACCCGCGGCATCTTTCGATACGCCAATAATACGACCAGGCATTGAGCGTTTGTATTCATCTTTCGCCGCAAAGAATGCTGCGTGCGGGCCACCGTAGCCCATCGGTACGCCAAAGCGTTGCGCCGAACCAAAAACAATATCCGCGCCCTGTTTACCCGGCGCGGTTAACAGCACTAGCGCCATAATATCGGCGGCGACGCTGACCACAATTTTGCGTGATTTCAGTTCGCTGATAAGCGCTGTGTAGTCGTGAATTTCACCAGTAGTGCCGACCTGCTGTAACAGCACGCCGAACACATCCTGATGCTCGAGCACTTTTTGCGCGTCATCGACAATCACTTCAAAACCAAAGGTTTCGGCACGAGTACGTACCACATCCAGCGTTTGCGGATGAACGTCAGAAGCAACAAAGAAGCGGTTGGCATTTTTCAGTTTGCTGACGCGTTTCGCCATCGCCATTGCTTCGGCGGCAGCGGTGGCTTCGTCAAGAAGAGAAGCCGAAGCCATATCCAGCCCAGTCAAATCCAGCGTTACCTGCTGGAAGTTGAGCAGCGCTTCGAGGCGGCCCTGGGAGACTTCAGGTTGATACGGAGTATACGCGGTATACCAGCCCGGATTTTCCAGCATGTTACGCAGAATAACCGGCGGCAACTGCACGGCGGTGTAACCCATGCCAATGTAAGACGTGAAGCGTTTATTGCGACTGGCAATAGCCTTGAGTTCCGCCAGCGCGGCGTATTCGGTCGCCGGTGCGCCAACCTGCGGCGGAGTCGCAAGCTGAATATCTTTCGGCACAATCTGGCCGGTCAGCGCGTTTAACGATTGTGCACCAACGGCATTCAGCATTTCTTGCTGTTGCGCGGCGTCCGGTCCGATATGGCGTTCAATAAAAGCGCCGCTGTTTTCAAGCTGGCTTAACGTCTGTGTCATGAGCGATGGTTCCTGAAACGTGCAGTGAATTGTGAACCTCTCTCCTTGCGAAGAGAGTGAGGGTGAGGCGTAAATTTCCCTCACCCTGATCCTCTCCCGCAGAAGAGGATTAAAGCCGTTACTCGTCTTCTAACAATGCTTCGTATGCGGTCGCATCCAGCAGTGATTCCAGTTCGCTTTCGTCGCTGGCTTTGATTTTAAAGATCCAGCCGCCTGCATACGGTTCGCTGTTCACCAGTTCCGGGGAATCGCTCAGTGCGTCGTTTACCGCCACGATTTCACCGCTTACTGGCGCATAAATGTCTGACGCCGCTTTTACTGATTCGGCAACCGCGCAGTCATCGCCCGCGCTAACCGTTGCGCCGACTTCCGGCAGGTCAACAAACACCATATCGCCCAACAACTCCTGAGCGTGTTCGGTGATGCCAACGGTGTAAGTGCCGTCGGCTTCTTTACGCAGCCATTCGTGTTCTTTGCTGTATTTCAGTTCTGCTGGTACGTTGCTCATCAATCAATCTCCAAAAAAGTAAATCACGCGACGGCTTTGCCGTTACGCACAAAAACAGGTTTCGTCACTTTAACCGGCATTTCACGGTTGCGAATTTGCACAATCGCTGTTTCACCAATACCTTCCGGCACACGCGCCAGCGCAATGCTGTAGCCCAGCGTCGGGGAAAAAGTACCGCTGGTGATAATGCCTTCTTGCTGGTTGCCCTGTGCGTCGGTAAAACGTACCGGCAGTTCATTACGCAGCACGCCTTTTTCGGTCATCACCAGGCCAACTAATTTTTCTGTGCCATGTTCACGCTGCACTTCCAGGGCTTCACGACCGATAAAGTCACGATCTGCCGGTTCCCAGGCGATAGTCCAGCCCATGTTGGCGGCTAAAGGAGAGATGGTTTCGTCCATCTCCTGACTATAAAGATTCATACCCGCTTCCAGACGCAGCGTGTCACGCGCGCCCAGGCCACATGGCTTAACGCCCGCTTCCACCAGCGCGCACCAGAAATCAGCCGCTTTTTCATTGGGCAGCGCAATTTCGTAGCCCGCTTCACCGGTGTAACCGGTGGTGGCAATAAACAGATCGCCCGCCTGCACGCCAAAGAACGGTTTCATCCCTTCCACCGCCTGACGCTGGGCGTCATTAAACAGTGTGGCAGCTTTTGCCTGCGCATTCGGCCCTTGTACGGCAATCATGGAAAGGTCATCACGAACGGTAATTTCGATGCCGAAAGGTTCAGCGTGTTGGGTAATCCAGGAGAGGTCTTTTTCGCGGGTGGCGGAGTTAACAACGAGGCGGAAGAAATCTTCAGTGAAGTAGTAGACGATGAGGTCATCTATCACACCGCCAGAGGCATTCAACATCCCCGAGTAAAGGGCTTTGCCGCTTTTGGTGAGCTTCGCCACATCGTTCGCCAGCAGATAACGCAGAAACTCCCGGGTGCGGCTGCCGCGGAGATCGACGATGGTCATATGCGACACATCAAACATTCCGGCATCGGTACGTACCGCATGATGTTCGTCGATTTGCGAACCGTAATGCAGCGGCATCATCCAGCCGTGGAAATCCACCATGCGAGCGCCGCAAAGCGTGTGTTGTTCGTACAAAGGAGTCTGTTGTGCCATCTTGTCCTCATTGAATAAGCGGGGCTGACAACTTTTCGTGGTGAAATTGTCACCACGAAACCCAGCACTGGAGCCACTCCCGGTCCCCAACGCAATCGTTCTCTTTTCCCTGAACTTACCACCGAAACAGACGGTTAACCATAAGGAAAAATTGATCATCACATTAGCTTATGGTTAAAAATCTCAAAAATGACAACAGGACAAAAAACCAAATAACGCGATACACGCAAACAAACATAACGAGTTAATAAAACAGTTTTAAATAAAGCGATATTAAGAACTAAAAAATTGTCAAAAATCGCTAAATCAAAAATTCACGACATTAGAAAATATAATGCGAAATTACGGGTGAAATTAGTTTATTTCAAATGAGGAAAATCTCCCGGCGAAAAACCGGGAGATGAAAGTGTGATGGGTATCAAATAAACAAAAGATGAGAAATTTTTAACGCAGCCATTCAGGCAAATCGTTTAATCCCATTGCCTGACGAATAAGTTGCGGTTTAACGCCAGGAAGCGTGTCGGCCAGTTTCAGACCAATATCACGCAGCAGTTTTTTCGCTGGATTAGCTCCAGAAAACAGATCGCGGAATCCTTGCATACCTGCCAGCATCAGCGCCGCGCTGTGCTTGCGGCTACGCTCATAGCGACGCAGGTAAATGTACTGCCCGATGTCTTTACCCTGACGATGCAGTCGTTTCAGTTCAGCAATCAGCTCTGCAGCATCCATAAAGCCGAGATTTACCCCCTGCCCCGCCAGCGGGTGGATGGTATGCGCGGCGTCGCCCACCAGCACCAGACGGTGCGCGGCAAACTGGCGCGCATAACGCCCCGTCAGCGGGAACACCTGACGCTCGCTCTCAACCTTGCATAAGCCCAGTCGATTATCAAAAGCGATATTTAACGCGCGATTAAATTCGTCTTCCCCTGCCTGCTGCATCCGCTGCGCTTCCTCTGGCGACAGTGACCACACAATCGAGCAAAGATGCGGATCGCTAAGTGGTAAAAAGGCCAGAATGCCTTCGCCATGGAAAACCTGCCGCGCCACCGCATCATGCGGTTCTTCCGTGCGAATGGTCGCCACCAGCGCGTGATGCTGATAATCCCAGAAAGTCAGCGGAATATCGGCCTTGTTGCGCAACCAGGAATTAGCGCCGTCCGCACCAATTACCAGACGCGCCGTTAACATGCTGCCATCTTTCAGCGTCAGGAAGGTTTCGTTTTCCCCCCAGGCGACCTGTTGTAATTCTGCGGGGGCCAGCAGGGTGATATCTGACGACTGCAGCGCTTTGTTCCACAGCGCGTAGTGAATCACTGAGTTTTCAACGATATGCCCAAGATGGCTATAACCCATGCTTTGATCGTCAAACGAGATGTGACCAAAACTGTCTTTATCCCACACTTCCATACCGTGATAACAGCTGGCTCTGCGAGAGAGGATGTCCTGCCAGACGCCAAGACGGGTGAGTAATTTTTCGCTGGCGGCATTGATAGCCGAAACGCGCAGTTGTGGTGGTGCATCCGCCGCCAGAGGTTCCGGTACGCGCTGCTCCAGTACGGCAACTCGTAAGCCGCTCCCCTGTAAGCCGCAGGCAACCGCCAGCCCCACCATGCCGCCGCCAACAATGGCTACATCAACACTTTGCATTGTTTATTCCTTAAAACCGCCTTCAACGCGCCACCCAACCGAGGGTGCGCTGCGCCAGCACATCGCGTGCCGGGGTGAATAATTCCATCGTCATCAGCCCGATGTTGCGCCCGACAACCAACGGCGCCCAACGGTTGGCAAAAAGATGTACCAGACTGTCCGTGACGCCGATGGTTGCTTCGCGATCGCTCTGTCGACGCTGCTGATAACGGCACAATACGCCGTAATCACCCATGTCTTCTGCGCGCTCCTGCGCCTGGGTCAGGGTTTCCGCAAGGCTCATCACATCACGCATACCGAGGTTAAATCCTTGCCCGGCAATCGGGTGCAGGGTTTGTGCCGCATTGCCCACCAGCACGGTGCGATGGGTAATCGGTCTGGCGGCGCGGGTTAACGCCAGCGGATAAGCACTGCGTTTACCGGCGTGGGTAATTTGCCCCAGTCGCCAGCCAAAGGCCAACTGGAGTTCACGGCAAAACTTCTCGTCGCTCCACGCCAACACTTCTTCGCGCCGTTCCAGTGGATGACACCAGACCAGCGAACAGCGTCCTTCAGACATCGGCAACATCGCCAGCGGGCCATGTTGCGTAAAGCGTTCAAAAGCGCGCCCTTCATGCGCAATGGAAGTTGCAACGTTCGCAATCACAGCCAGTTGTTCGTAGGGCTCCTGCTGCCAGTCAACGCCACAGGTAGTAGCTAACGAGGAATGCGTACCGTCAGCCGCCACCAGCACGCGGCCCGTCAGCGTCTCGCCACTCTCCAGCGTCACTTCAACGTTAGCTGGGGTACGAACAACATTAGCAATGCGATCCGGGCAATGCAGCGTTACGCCAGGCGCTTTGCGCAACAGCGCAAACAGCCGTTGCCCGACATTGTGCAATTCGACAACCTGCCCCAGCGCCGCCAGTTGGTAATCTTCTGCGGCGAGGGTGACGAATCCGGCATGACCACGATCGCTGACATGCACGGTGGTGATGGCGGTTGCGCAATCAGCCAGAGATTGCCAGACGCCGATGCGCGCCAGTTGCTGACAGGTGCCCGCCGCCAGCGCAATAGCCCGTCCATCAAAGCCCGGATGAGCATGAGACTCTGGCGCGGTCGCTTCAATTAAATGTACCGACAGCGTCCCGTGACTTAACCGGGAAATAGCCAGCGCCAGCGTCGCGCCAGCCATGCCGCCACCGACGATGATTACGCTCATTGCTTTCTCGCAGCTGCCATCAACGCTTCAATTTCTTCCGGCTTTTTCACCACGCTGGCGGTGAGGTTTTCGTTACCGGTTTCGGTAATTACAATGTCATCTTCAATACGAATGCCGATCCCACGATATTGTTCTGGAACATCCGCATCCGGCGCAATATACAGCCCTGGCTCTACGGTCAGTACCATACCTGGTTCAAGAATGCGCGAGCGCTCCTGGCCATAAACGCCAACGTCATGGACATCCAGTCCTAACCAGTGGCTAAGGCCATGCATAAAGAAAGGACGATGTGCGTTCTGAGCGATCAGTTCATCAACATCACCTTTCAGGATGCCGAGTTTTACCAGGCCGCTAATCATGATGCGCACCACTTCACCGGTGACTTCCTGAATGGATGTTCCCGGACGATACAGGCGCAAGCTGGTTTCAAGAGATTCCAGCACAATGTCGTAGATTTCACGCTGGGCCTGGGTGAATTTGCCATTGACCGGGAAGGTACGGGTGATGTCGCCCGCGTAACCTTTATATTCACAACCTGCGTCAATCAACACCAGGTCGCCGTCGCGCAATTCACACTCGTTTTCGGTGTAATGAAGAATGCAGCCGTTTTCACCGCTGCCGACAATGGTGTTATAGGAAGGATAGCGCGCACCGTGGCGGTTGAATTCGTGGTGAATTTCGCCTTCCAGATGGTACTCGAACATCCCCGGACGGCATTTTTCCATCGCCCGGGTATGCGCCAGTGCGGTGATTTCACCCGCGCGGCGAAGTACGGCAATCTCTTCCGGCGATTTGAACAGGCGCATTTCATGAACAATGGGACGCCAGTCGATCATCGTTGCTGGCGCGGTGAGATTTTGCCGCGAGCCTTTACGCAATTTTTCCAGCGCACTATTCACGATTTCATCAGCATATACATATTCGCCCTGGGCGTGGTAAACCACATCCAAACCGTTAAGCAGTTGATAAAGTTGCTGATTAATTTCACTGAACGCCAGTGCGCGATCAACGCCCAGTTTCTCTGGCGCGGCATCCTGACCTAAACGACGGCCAAACCAGATCTCCGCCGTCAGGTCGCGCACGCGGTTAAACAAAACGCTGTGGTTATGAGTGTCATCGCTTTTAATCAGCACCAGCACCGCTTCCGGTTCATTAAAGCCGGTGAAGTACCAGAAGTCGCTGTTCTGACGATAGGGGTATTCGCTGTCGGCGCTTCGGGTCACTTCTGGTGCCGCAAAAATCAGCGCGGCGCTGCCGGGTTGCATTTGCTCCACCAGGGCCTGACGGCGGCGCTGAAATTCCTGCTGAGATATCTCACTCATAACACTCTCCTTACGTTTTTTGTTTTTAGTGTAGAGTTGGTTTTTGTACTTCTGGTGCGGTCGGTTGCGGATGAGTAAAGGTGTCGTGGCATAACAGCGCGGCAACACGGACGTACTCGATGATCTCTTCAAGCGACATTTCCAGCTCTTCTTGATCTTCGTCTTCGTCGTAGCCCAGTTGCGCGATGTTACGCAGATCGTCAATGGCTTCACCAGTTTCGCCAGTCACTTTATCCAGCTTCGGCTGAGTGACGCCAAGACCGAGCAGGAAGTGATTTACCCAGCCTGCCAACGCATCAGCGCGATCGAAAACGCTAACGCCATCGCCATCAGGCAGATAAAGCTGAAAAAGGAAGCCGTCATCTTGCAAGGCATCACTGGTGGCAGAGTGCATTTTGCGCAATGCCTGGGCAAGTTCATGCCCGAAAGCCATACCTTCGTTCGTCAGGTCGTGAAGCAGCGGCAGCCAGGAGCTGTCATCATTACCGCCACATATCATCCCACTGATTAAACCATGCATCTCAGCAGGGGTCAGACCTGTCCCTTGTTGGTTCAGATACTGGTTCATTTCATTGTAACCAGGCATTTCGTTCTGTATAGACATAAGCATTCGGCATCAAAGGGAGGAAGATTCATGATATGCTATCACTTTGGACCCTGGTGGACCAGAAAAGGGCTTGTCTCATTGCACCAGGGTAGCTATAGTTTCGCCCCTTCGCAGACCAAAGTTCTGAAGGCGAAGGCAGCGCAGTCAATCAGCAGGAAGGTGGCATGTCTGCACAACCCGTCGATATCCAAATTTTTGGCCGTTCACTGCGTGTGAACTGCCCGCCTGACCAAAGGGATGCGTTGAATCAGGCTGCGGACGATCTGAACCAACGGTTGCAAGATCTGAAAGAACGCACTAGAGTCACAAATACTGAACAGTTGGTTTTCATTGCCGCATTGAATATCAGCTACGAGTTAGCGCAAGAAAAAGCGAAGACTCGTGACTACGCGGCAAGTATGGAACAGCGTATTCGGATGCTGCAACAGACCATAGAACAAGCGTTACTTGAACAAGGTCGCATCACCGAAAAAACGAACCAAAACTTTGAATGACACTTTCCGGTTTACTGTGGTAGAGTAACCGTGAAGACAAAATTTCTCTGAGATGTTCGCAAGCGGGCCAGTCCCCTGAGCCGATATTTCATACCACAAGAATGTGGCGCTCCGTGGTTGGTGAGCATGCTCGGTCCGTCCGAGAAGCCTTAAAACTGCGACGACACATTCACCTTGAACCAAGGGTTCAAGGGTTACAGCCTGCGGCGGCATCTCGGAGATTCCCTTCTTATCTGGCACCAGCCATGACGCAACTACCAGAACTCCCACTGACATTATCCCGACAAGAAATCCGTAAAATGATTCGGCAGCGTCGTCGTGCGTTAACGCCGGAGCAACAACGTGAAATGGGCCAGCAGGCTGCCATGCGGATGATGAGTTATCCCCCTGTTGTGATGGCGCATACGGTCGCTGTATTCCTCTCTTTTGATGGCGAACTCGACACCCAGCCGCTCATAGAGCAACTCTGGCGCGCAGGTAAGCGCGTGTATCTTCCCGTTTTGCATCCCTTTAGTGCCGGTAATTTACTGTTCCTGAATTACCATCCTAAGAGTGAACTGGTGATGAACAGGTTGAAGATCCACGAGCCAAAACTGGACGTGCGTGACGTGCTCCCCCTTTCCCGATTAGACGTCCTGATAACGCCGCTGGTCGCCTTTGATGAGTTCGGTCAACGGCTGGGAATGGGCGGTGGATTTTATGATCGGACATTGCAAAACTGGCAGCACTACAACATGCAGCCAGTAGGTTATGCCCATGATTGCCAGTTGGTGGAAAAACTCCCCGTAGAAGAATGGGACGTCCCGCTGCCTGCAGTGGTTACGCCATCGAAAATCTGGGAGTGGTGAGAGCGACACACCTGCATCGCCCTGATTGACATCGTTGATTCTTTAACCTAATTTAGTGAGTAAGGGTAAGGGAGGATTGCTCCTCCCCTGAGACTGACTGTTAATAAGCTGGCAAACTTATCAGTAACAGTACAATCAGTATGATGACAAGTCGCATCATAACCCTTCTCCTTTAAGCCCTCGCTTCGGTGAGGGCTTTACCGTTACAGCCCTGTGCTGCCCCGCCATCGTAAATCCTCTTTGAATAAACACAACGCATTGATCTGGCTTTAATTTATTTCTTCGAGCAGGCTCGCAAAGGCGATTACACAGCGATGCAAATGCCGTAATTAGCGCGGTAAAAGAGATAAAAAAACGGGCAAGTCAGTGACCTGCCCGTTGATTGTCAAAGAAGGGGAATTAGTACAGCAGACGGGCGCGAATGGTACCCGGAATAGCTTTCATAGCCTGCAGAGCTTTTTCGGCAACGTCTTCGTCAGCTTCAATATCAATAACGACGTAACCCATTTGCGCAGAAGTTTGCAGATATTGCGCGGCAATGTTGACGCCCTGCTCGGCAAATATTTTGTTCAGCGCAGTCAGCACGCCCGGACGGTTTTCGTGGATGTGCATCAGACGACGCCCACCGTGCAGTGGCAGAGAGACTTCCGGGAAGTTCACCGCAGAGAGCGTTGAGCCATTGTCAGAGTACTTGATTAATTTGCCCGCAACTTCCAGGCCGATATTCTCCTGTGCTTCCTGAGTCGAACCGCCAATGTGTGGCGTCAGCAGAACATTGTCGAATTCGCACAGCGGAGAGGTAAATGGATCGCTGTTAGTCGCCGGTTCCGTCGGGAACACGTCGATTGCGGCCCCTGCCAGATGTTTGCTCGCCAGAGCGTCACACAGCGCCGGAATATCAACCACCGTTCCGCGCGAAGCGTTAATCAGTAGCGAGCCCGGCTTCATCAGCGAGATCTCTTTCGCGCCCATCATATTTTTGGTAGACGCATTCTCTGGCACATGCAGACTCACTACATCGCTCATATTCAGCAGGTCGGAAAGATGTTGCACCTGAGTGGCGTTGCCCAACGGCAGTTTGTTTTCAATATCATAGAAGTAAACATACATCCCCAGCGATTCCGCCAGAATGCCCAGTTGTGTACCAATATGACCATAACCAATAATGCCCAGCTTTTTGCCGCGCGCTTCAAAAGAACCTGCGGCCAGCTTGTTCCATACGCCACGGTGCGCTTTGGCGTTGGCTTCCGGCACTCCGCGTAATAGCAGCAGAAGTTCGCCAATCACCAGCTCAGCAACGGAACGCGTATTTGAAAACGGGGCATTAAATACCGGGATCCCGCGTTTTGCCGCAGCATTCAAATCAACCTGGTTGGTCCCAATGCAGAAACAGCCAATAGCGACCAGTTTTTCAGCAGCGTTGATCACGTCTTCGGTCAGATGGGTACGGGATCGCAAGCCGATGAAGTGGGCATCGCGGATGGATTCTTTTAATTGTTCATCATCCAGCGCGCCTTTGTGAAATTCGATGTTGGTATAACCTGCCGCACGAAGGCTTTCGAGCGCCTTTTGATGCACGCCTTCTACCAGCAGAAACTTAATCTTGTCTTTCTCCAGCGATACCTTTGCCATTTACCCAATCCTGTCTTTGAAATGTTGTGTGCGGATTTGCGTCCGCCTTTCAACATATCAAAAAATAATATTGCGGCAATATGAACGTTTGCGTCGCGATGTTGAGGAAATATCACGCAAAGGTATTTCTTGGATGAATATGCTGGATTAGAGGATTTATTTAGAGCAATCAGCAATAGCCAAGTAAAAACGTGATACATGTCACCAAATTTAACGAAGAGAATTTTTTTAACGGGGGAGGTTCCCCCGTCAGATCATTTCACAATGGTTTTGACACCGTCAGGTGTGCCAATCAGCGCAACGTCCGCGCCACGGTTAGCAAACAAGCCAACGGTCACCACGCCAGGAATCGCATTTATAGCGTTTTCCATCGCGATCGGGTCAAGGATTTCCATGCCATGGACGTCGAGGATCACGTTGCCATTATCGGTCACCACACCCTGACGGTATTCCGGACGACCGCCCAGTTTCACCAGCTGGCGCGCCACTGCACTACGTGCCATCGGGATAACTTCTACTGGCAGCGGGAATTTGCCCAGAATATCAACCTGCTTGGAAGCGTCTGCAATACAGATAAATTTTTCCGCAACCGAAGCAATGATTTTTTCACGGGTCAGCGCCGCGCCGCCGCCTTTGATCATTTGCATGTGGCCGTTGATTTCATCTGCGCCATCAACGTAGATGCCGAGGCTGTCTACTTCATTGAGATCAAAAACGTGAATGCCGAGGCTCTTCAGTTTTTCAGTGGATGCATCCGAGCTGGAAACTGCCCCTTCAATCTGATCTTTCATCGTGCCGAGCGCATCAATAAAGTGTGCGGCGGTGGAACCTGTACCTACGCCAACAATGGTACCGGGCTGAACATACTGAAGTGCCGCCCATCCTACTGCTTTTTTCAATTCATCCTGCGTCATGATCGTTTCGCCTGTGGTATGAAATTTCACACGCATTATATACAAAAAAAGCGACCCGGACCCCGTCAGCAAGTCGGCGACGCATTTATCCATGAAATAACAGGTAACACCGGACATCCTCTTTTGCCCTGGTAAGCCAGGGGCTTGATAATATGACGAATATGAATAATATCCATTGCGGTTTTCGCGCCTCACAAAGACTAAAAAAGCACGATAAAGCCAACCAAAATTTCCATTATGACTGCTTTTGCATACGTTAAATGCTCTGTACCCAAAGCAAAATTATGTCATAGTTCGGCATAAGAAAATTTGAGGAGCAGGTTAAAGCAATGAAACGCCCGGACTACAGGACATTACAGGCACTGGATGCGGTGATACGTGAACGAGGATTTGAGCGCGCGGCACAGAAATTGTGCATTACGCAATCAGCCGTCTCACAGCGCATTAAGCAGCTGGAAAATATGTTCGGGCAGCCGCTGTTGGTGCGAACGGTTCCCCCGCGCCCGACAGAACAAGGGCAAAAATTACTGGCACTGCTTCGCCAGGTCGAGCTGCTGGAAGAAGAGTGGCTGGGCGATGAACAAACCGGTTCCACCCCACTACTGCTCTCGCTGGCAGTCAACGCCGACAGTCTGGCAACCTGGTTGCTTCCGGCACTGGCTCCTGTACTGGCTGATTCGCCTATTCGTCTGAACTTACAGGTGGAAGATGAAACTCGCACCCAGGAGCGTCTGCGTCGAGGTGAAGTGGTCGGCGCGGTGAGTATTCAGCATCAGGCGCTGCCCAGTTGCCTGGTCGATAAACTTGGCGCGCTCGACTATCTGTTCGTCAGCTCCAAACCGTTTGCCGAGAAATACTTCCCCAACGGAGTAAGCCGTTCTGCGCTGCTCAAAGCACCAGTAGTCGCGTTTGACCATCTTGACGATATGCACCAGGCATTTTTGCAGCAAAACTTCGATCTGCCGCCAGGTAGCGTACCGTGCCATATCGTTAACTCGTCCGAAGCCTTCGTGCAGCTCGCTCGCCAGGGTACAACCTGCTGTATGATCCCACACCTGCAAATTGAAAAAGAATTGGCCAGCGGGGAGTTGATTGATCTGACGCCCGGGCTATTCCAACGGCGAATGCTCTACTGGCATCGCTTTGCCCCAGAAAGCCGCATGATGCGTAAAGTCACTGATGCTTTGCTCGACTATGGTCACAAAGTGCTTCGTCAGGATTAATCAATCAGTTAACGCCTGATAGCACATATCAGGCGTTTTTCTTTTTTTCTTTTTTATTCTTTGAATAACGTCGCAAAACAGACAAATCTCACACGGCAAAAAACGACGCCCCATTCCATTTTTTTTGCTGGCGACAAACCCGTATAAAAAGCTCACCGTAAGCGCAAACACCCTCATTTTTATTGCGTTTTATGGAGCAAATAATGTCAAACGTGCAAGAGTGGCAACAGCTTGCCAACAAGGAGTTGAGCCGTCGGGAGAAAACCGTCGACTCACTGGTTCAGCAAACGGCGGAAGGGATCGCCATCAAGCCACTGTATACCGAAGCCGATCTCGACAATCTGGAAGTGACCGGTACCCTTCCTGGCTTGCCGCCCTATGTTCGTGGTCCCCGCGCCACCATGTATACCGCCCAACCGTGGACCATCCGTCAGTATGCCGGTTTCTCGACCGCCAAAGAGTCCAACGCTTTTTATCGCCGTAACCTGGCTGCCGGGCAAAAAGGTCTTTCCGTGGCGTTTGACCTTGCCACCCACCGTGGCTACGACTCCGATAACCCGCGCGTGGCGGGCGATGTTGGCAAAGCGGGCGTCGCTATCGACACCGTAGAAGATATGAAAGTGCTCTTCGACCAAATCCCGCTGGATAAAATGTCGGTTTCGATGACCATGAACGGCGCAGTCCTGCCAGTGCTGGCCTTTTATATCGTGGCGGCAGAAGAGCAAGGCGTTCCCCCCGATAAACTGACGGGTACAATTCAGAACGATATCCTCAAAGAGTACCTCTGCCGCAATACCTATATTTACCCACCGAAACCTTCTATGCGCATTATCGCTGACATTATCGCCTGGTGTTCTGGCAATATGCCGCGCTTCAATACCATTAGCATCAGCGGCTACCACATGGGCGAAGCCGGTGCGAACTGTGTGCAACAGGTGGCGTTTACTCTCGCCGATGGGATTGAGTACATCAAAGCAGCTCTCTCTGCTGGCTTAAAAATTGATGACTTCGCCCCGCGCCTGTCGTTCTTCTTTGGTATCGGCATGGACCTGTTTATGAACGTTGCCATGCTGCGCGCCGCACGCTATCTCTGGAGCGAAGCAGTAAGCGGGTTTGGTGCTAAAGATCCGAAATCGCTGGCGCTACGCACCCACTGTCAAACCTCCGGCTGGAGTCTCACCGAACAGGATCCGTATAACAACGTTATCCGCACCACCATTGAAGCGTTGGCAGCTACCCTTGGCGGAACCCAGTCGCTGCATACAAATGCCTTTGATGAAGCGCTTGGTTTGCCGACCGATTTTTCGGCACGTATTGCCCGTAACACCCAGATCATTATTCAGGAAGAGTCAGAACTCTGTCGCACCGTCGATCCGCTGGCCGGTTCTTATTACGTTGAGTCACTAACCGATCAGATCGTGAAACAGGCCAGAGCCATCATTGATCAGATCGACGAAGCCGGAGGCATGGCGAAGGCGATCGAAGCAGGTCTGCCAAAAAGGATGATCGAAGAAGCGTCTGCTCGTGAACAGTCGTTGATCGACCAGGGCAAACGCGTGATCGTCGGCGTCAACAAGTACAAACTGGATCACGAAGATGAAACTGATGTCCTTGAAATCGACAACGTGATGGTGCGTAACGAGCAAATTGCTTCGCTGGAACGCATTCGCGCCACCCGTGATGATGCCGCCGTAACCGCCGCGTTGAACGCTCTGACTCACGCTGCACAGCATAACGAAAACCTGCTGGCTGCCGCTGTTAATGCGGCTCGCGTTCGCGCGACGCTGGGTGAAATATCCGATGCGCTGGAAGCCGCTTTTGACCGTTATCTGGTACCGAGCCAGTGTGTTACCGGCGTCATTGCGCAAAGCTATCATCAGTCGGAAAAATCAGCCTTCGAGTTTGATGCCATTGTTGCGCAAACGGAGCTGTTCCTTGCCGACAATGGTCGTCGCCCGCGCATTCTGATCGCCAAAATGGGACAAGATGGACACGATCGCGGAGCGAAAGTCATTGCCAGCGCCTATTCCGATCTTGGTTTCGACGTTGATTTGAGTCCCATGTTCTCCACGCCGGAAGAGATCGCCCGCCTGGCAGTGGAAAACGACGTTCATGTGGTGGGCGCATCCTCGCTTGCAGCAGGACATAAAACGCTGATCCCGGAACTGGTTGAAGCTCTGAAAAAATGGGGGCGCGAAGATATTTGCGTGGTCGCCGGTGGCGTTATTCCGCCGCAAGATTATGCCTTCCTGCAAGAGCGTGGCGTGGCGGCGATTTACGGTCCTGGTACTCCCATGCTCGACAGCGTGCGTGATGTGCTGAACCGGATTAGCCAACATCATGATTAACGAAGCCACGCTGGCAGACAGCATTCGGCGCCTACGTCTGGGTGAGCGAGCCACGCTCGCCCAGGCCATGACGCTGGTTGAGAGCCGTCACCCTCGCCATCAGGCACTCAGCACTCAACTGCTTGATGCCATCATGCCGTTTTGTGGTAACGCCCTGCGACTGGGCGTTACCGGCACGCCAGGAGCAGGAAAAAGTACCTTTCTTGAAGCCTTCGGTATGTTGCTGATCCGCCAGGGGCTGAAAGTCGCGGTGATTGCCGTCGATCCCAGCAGCCCAGTGACCGGTGGCAGCATCCTTGGGGATAAGACTCGCATGACCGAACTGGCGCGTGCCGATGCAGCGTTTATTCGCCCGGTTCCGTCATCTGGTCACCTTGGCGGCGCCAGCCAGCGGGCGCGGGAGTTAATGCTGTTATGTGAAGCGGCGGGTTATGACGTGGTGATCGTTGAAACCGTCGGCGTCGGGCAGTCAGAAACGGAAGTCGCCCGCATGGTGGACTGCTTTATCTCGCTGCAAATTGCCGGTGGTGGCGATGATCTCCAGGGCATTAAAAAGGGTTTGATGGAGATGGCGGATCTGATTGTCATCAACAAAGATGATGGTGATAACCACACCAATGTCGCCATTACCCGCCATATGTACGAAAGCGCTCTGCATATTTTGCGCCGCAAATATGACGAATGGCAGCCCCAGGTCCTCACCTGTAGTGCACTGGAAAAATGCGGCATCGATGAAATTTGGCGCGCAATTATCGATTTCAAAACCGCACTGACTACCAGCGGTCGTTTACAACAGGTGCGGCAACAACAATCGGTGGAATGGCTGCGTAAACAGACCGAAGAAGAAGTGCTACGCCACCTGTTCACTAATGAAGATTTCGATCGCTATTACAGCCAAACGCTACTAGCGGTCAAAAATAATATGCTCTCGCCACGCACAGGTTTGCGGCAGCTCAGTGATTTTATCCAGACTCAATATTTTAATTAAGGGAATTTTTATGTCTTATCAGTATGTTAATGTAGCCATCATCAACAAAGTGGCGGTCATTGAGTTTAACTATGCCCGCAAACTCAATGCGTTAAGTAAAGTCTTTATTGATGACCTGATTCAGGCATTAAACGATCTCAATCGTCCAGAAATCCGCTGCATCATTCTGCGTGCCCCAAGTGGTTCCAAAGTCTTTTCCGCAGGTCACGACATTCATGAGTTGCCGTCAGGAGGTCGCGATCCGCTCTCTTACGATGATCCGCTACGTCAAATTACCCGCGTGATCCAAAAATGCCCTAAACCAGTAATTTCGATGGTCGAAGGTAGCGTCTGGGGTGGCGCATTTGAAATGATCATGAGCTCTGATCTGATCATCGCCGCCAGTACCTCTACCTTCTCAATGACGCCAGTCAACCTGGGCGTACCGTATAACCTGGTGGGGATCCACAACCTGACTCGCGACGCGGGCTTCCACATTGTCAAAGAGCTGATTTTTACCGCTTCGCCAATCACCGCCCAACGCGCGCTGGCTGTTGGCATTCTTAACCACGTTGTTGAGGCCGATGAACTGGAAGATTTCACCTTACAAATGGCTCACCACATTTCCGAAAAAGCACCGTTAGCCATTGCAGTAATCAAGGAAGAGCTGCGCGTGTTGGGTGAAGCGCACACTATGAATTCAGATGAATTTGAGCGTATTCAAGGGATGCGCCGGGCGGTTTATGACAGCGAAGATTATCAGGAAGGTATGAACGCCTTCCTGGAAAAACGTAAACCTAATTTCGTCGGTCATTAATGATCCACGAACTAAGGAGCAAAGGATGAATATTACCCGGACAAGGATGACCGCCGATGAAGCGGCGGAAATTATCCAGCACAACGATATGGTGGCATTCAGTGGTTTTACCCCTGCAGGTTCGCCCAAGGCTCTTCCTGTTGCCATTGCCCGTCGCGCCAATGAACAACATGAGGCGAAAAAACCGTATCAAATTCGCCTGCTGACCGGAGCGTCGATTAGCGCTGCCGCCGATGACATACTCTCTGAAGCTGACGCCGTTTCATGGCGCGCGCCATACCAGACATCATCGGGATTGCGTAAAAAGATCAATCAGGGATCGGTTAGTTTTGTTGATCTGCATTTGAGCGAAGTTGCGCAAATGGTCAACTACGGCTTTTTCGGCGACATCGATGTTGCGGTAATTGAAGCCTCAGCCCTCGCTCCGGATGGTCGCGTCTGGTTAACCAGTGGGATCGGTAATGCCCCGACCTGGTTGCTGCGCGCAAAGAAAGTGATCATTGAACTCAATCATTATCACGATCCGCGCGTTGCAGAACTGGCGGATATTGTGACTCCTGGCGCACCACCGCGGCGCAATAGCGTGTCGATCTTCCATGCGATGGATCGCGTCGGTACCCGCTATGTACAAATCGATCCGAAAAAAATTGTCGCCGTCGTGGAAACTAACTTACCTGATGCAGGTAACTCGCTGGATAAACAAAATCCTGTGTGCCAGCAAATCGCCGACAATGTGGTCACCTTCTTGTTGCGTGAAATGGCGCAGGGGCGTATTCCACGGGAATTTCTGCCACTGCAAAGCGGGGTAGGCAACATCAATAATGCGGTAATGGCGCGTCTGGGGGAAAACCCGGAAATTCCTCCGTTTATGATGTATTCGGAAGTGCTACAGGAGTCTGTGGTTCATCTTCTGGAAACCGGCAAAATTACCGGGGCCAGCGCCTCCAGTCTGACAATTTCTGCCGATTCACTGCGCAAGATTTACGCCAATATGGATTACTTCGCCAGTCGCATTGTGTTACGTCCGCAAGAAATTTCCAATAACCCAGAAATTATCCGCCGCCTTGGTGTTATCGCTCTGAATGTCGGCCTCGAGTTTGATATTTACGGACACGCCAACTCCACGCACGTCGTCGGCGTTAATTTAATGAATGGTATCGGCGGTAGCGGTGATTTTGAACGCAACGCGTATCTGTCGATCTTTATGGCACCGTCGATTGCTAAAGAAGGCAAGATCTCAACCATCGTGCCTATGTGCAGCCATGTTGATCACAGCGAACACAGCGTGAAAGTGATCGTCACAGAACAAGGGATCGCCGACTTACGTGGCCTCTCTCCACTTCAGCGCGCGCGCACTATCATCGATAACTGCGCACATCCGATGTACCGTGACTATCTGCATCGCTATCTGGAGAATGCACCCGGCGGGCATATTCACCACGATCTTAGCCACGTTTTCGATCTGCATCGTAATTTGATCGAAACGGGCTCAATGCTAGGTTAATCGCTCGTACCGTCACGATCTTCAGCAATTTGCTGTAGCAGCGTGGCGGTATAGCGATGATTTTTCAGTGAATAAAGGTATTCCTGCATATACATTGGCGTATGCGGTGCATCAAAATATTTCAACGTAGCTGGGTTCACCAGCCGCCATGCAAAATGTGGGATCACCGTAAGAAAATGTCCGTGCTCAACGGCGCTGATTTTGGCCATAAAACTGTATGGGCGATAAATAATTGTTGGATTGATCCCACAAGGGCGCATGTTCGCATCAATCATCGCTTCATAATTAGCACGGTTTTGAAAGCGCATCTGTAACCAGGGCAACTCCTGTAACAACTCCTGCTCCTGACGCTCTTCATAACGGCGAGAAACGAGAAACCCCAGTCGCAGCGGCGGCAGTTCACTCATTGTTAGATTATCCAACCCGTGTACACGAGCGGAAACATGCTGCGGAGAGATAATAAAATCAAGCTGACGATAGAAGAGATTGTCGATAACCTCATTTTCGCTGAATTCAACCGGCTGGGCCGTCACGCCTTCATACTTATCACCCAGGCTAATTAACTGATCAAAAATAATCGTCGGATAGGTATTATCGATACCAATCACAATTTCACGAGAGCGACGTCCGGAATTATGAATTTCATTATCGATAGCAGAAAGCCGTTGGTAAACCGGGAAGAGCTTTTGATAAAGCTCCTGCCCGGCTTTATTAAGGCTGATGTTATTATCTTTACGGGTAAATAATGTATAACCAATTTGCTCCTCTAGCGCGGCAATACTTTTGCCGAACGGTGAAGCAGTCATATGTAACTTTTCTGCCGCTCGGGCAATATTATTGGTTTGCGCTAATAAAATAAAATTGCGCATCTTTTTCGAAATAAAAATATCCATCGCCGCTTCCTCCAAACATCCCTGTCCGCTTAACCGTTTCAGTAAGTTAATCCTTAATGAAATCGCAAGCAAAGATAGGTGTTTACGTCATGGTTTTACAGAAAATTACAGAAAAAAGAGGCGATATCAGATAAAGACATTAGCCCGACAAATGAGTCGGGCTACAGGTATTATTGTGCGGCAGGTGTTTTAGCGGGTTGTTGATCCACTGGTTCTAACTGGAAGACCACATCGACCTGATCATCAAACTGAATAGCGGCCTGCTCGTAAGTTTCCTGGGCGGAAACCGGCGCGGCATCGGCTTTCATCATGCGTACCATTGGGCTGGGCTGATAATTGGAAACATGGTAGCGCACGCTATATACCGGCCCCAGTTTGCGATTAAAGCCGTTCGCCAGCTCCTGAGCCTGATGAATCGCGTTATCAATTGCAGCCTTACGCGCTTTGTCTTTATAGGCATCTGGCTGTGCCACGCCCAACGACACAGAACGAATTTCGTTGAGCCCGGCCTTCAGCGCGCCATCCAGCAAGGAATTCAGTTTGTCTAACTGACGAAGCGTGACTTCCACCGTTCTCACGGCACGATAGCCTTTCAGGATACTTTTACCATCCTGGTAATCGTAGTCTGGCTGGGTACGCAAATTCGCGGAACTGATATCTTTTTTCGCGATCTGATTGAGTTCAAGGAAAGAAATATATTGCGCGACACGCTCATCCGCCTGCTTCTTGGCAGAAGCGGCATCCTTCGCCGTCACGTTAACTTCAATAGCAAGAATAGCGATATCTGGCACCGCATCAACGCTTGCCGTTCCTGAAGTGACAATGTGCGGACCATCCGGTAGTTCATTGGCCTGCACAGCCATCCCGCTGAAACCCATCAATGCCGCCAGGGCGATAACTTTGAACTTCACGTTAGTCTCTCCGTGTTAATTGACTTGCCCAAAATTCAGGACCTCTGGAGGCAAGCTTAGCGTCTCTGTTTTATTTTTCCATCAGATAGCGCCTAACTGAACAAGGCTTGTGCATGAGCAACACCCTCTTTCGCCAGTTGTAGGGCGATAATCCACATAACGCAGCCCACCACGAGATTGATAATGCGCTGCGCTTTGGCGGTACGCAAACGCGGCGCCAGCCAGGCGGCTAATAACGCCAGACCAAAAAACCACAGGAAAGAGGCACTGATCGTCCCGAGCGCAAACCAGCGTTTTGGTTCTACATCAAGCTGTCCGCCCAGGCTGCCTAATACCACAAAGGTATCCAGGTAAACATGTGGATTCAGCCAGGTCACCGCCAGCATGGTGGCGATAATTTTCCATCTGCCTTGCTTCATGACTTCAGCACTGACCAGCTCAATATTGCTGCTCATCGCCGTTTTAAAAGCACCAAAGCCATACCACAGCAAGAAGGCCACACCGCCCCAGGTCACCAGCGCCAGCAACCACGGTGACTGCATCAATAACGCGCTACCACCAAAAATCCCGGCACAAATCAGGACCAAATCGCTTATCGCGCAGAGCAAAGCAATCATAATGTGGTACTGACGACGAATGCCCTGATTCATCACAAAAGCATTTTGCGGGCCAAGCGGCAGAATCATAGCAGCACCAAGTGCAAGACCTTGAAAATAATAAGAAAACACGTTGAATATTCCGAACTGATTATCTGATAAAGAGACTATAGCGCGGGATTGTTATTAGATAAAATTTATAATGCTAATAGCATATAAATAATTTTAATAAAAAAATAAATAATTCTATTCGGTAACTGATTTTAGGATAAAGATCTCATCATTCCCCCATAACATAAACGGCGTTATGGCTCTCTTTCCTGCTAGCGTTGTAAAGGACTAACACTATGCAAGCCTATGATCTCACTCTTCTCCCCTACCCTATCTACGAAAATATACCGCGCCAACAAGGTTGGTGCTTTGGCCTACCGCCAGGCATAACGCCCGAACAGTGGCCGCTGGATCCAAATAATGGTTTCCCATTGAATCATGGATTTACCCTGCTGTTGCCGGAAGATTATCGGATTTATGGGCCAGAGATTGTCGCGTTATCTTTCTTTGCTGTTGCGCCCGAGCACAACGATGGCGGAACACCATGTACAGAAGAAATATTGGATGTGTTTGAGAATTTTGAATCCTGCCCCCCACCTGAAGATCCAGATCTTTATGTTTTCTGGCAGGCAGAAAAGCAACGACATCCACGGCTATTTCGGATGGAAGATATATTAGGCTGTTCTTATGCGGTGATTTTACTCACCCAGCACGAGTTCAACGGCCCATTTTGTGAGCCGCCTGAACTTATACCTAACCACTATCGCGACCAGCAAGATACGCCAGAATGGCTGACTATTGGCAGTGCGTTTAGTTATTTTCAGGCTAACGTCAGGCCAAAAGATACGCCTGAAAGCAATTTTGTATACCGTAAAATGGGCACCATTCCTGAGCAGTCGCTGGCTTTCAATCTGGCGATTTCATGCGAGCCGCGCGCTTTTGATCCTAATGCGGGAATTAGCCCCACAGAAAGAAATAATACGGAATATCAGTCCATTCGATATTTTTCTAAAGATGCAGAGGGAAAAAGTAAATGTGAAACTCACCAGTGGCATAGTGCACATCTGCCCAATCATCTCGGTGGTTCAATGGCGCTCGTGCAGTCTATACCAAACGGAATGTCGCCTTATTATATTGAGTTTGAAGAGTATTTCGGTGGGTATAATTTCGGTGCAGGTAATGCCTGGCTGGACTTTAAAAATATGAAATTTGATTTTAGTTGTTAAAAAACGAGGGCTTATCACCTTGATAAGCCCTCATTACATAATTAACTATTGCTCTCTTTCACCCGCTTGAAGTTCACATCCATTTGCGGATACGGGAAGCTGATGCCAGCAGCATCAAATTCACGTTTAATACGTTCCAGCACATCCCAGTACACGTTTTGCAGATCGCCACTGTTGCTCCAGGCACGAACGATGAAATTAATCGACGATGCGCCCAGTTCGTTCAGGCGTACTGTAATTTCACGATCTTTTAAAATACGATCTTCGGACTGAATAATATCGGTCAGGATCTGCTTAACCTGATCGATATCAGAATCATACGCTACGCCAATAATAAATTCGTTACGGCGCGCCGGCTCACGAGAGAAGTTAATAATATTACCGGCAATAATTTTACCGTTCGGAATAACAATCATTTTACCGTCTGCGGTACGCATGGTGGTGGAGAAAATCTGCACACTCTGAACAGTACCGGCAACGCCGCCGAGGTCAACATATTCTCCTGCACGGAACGGGCGGAACATAACCAGCAAAACGCCAGCAGCCAGGTTAGATAGTGACCCCTGCAAGGCCAGACCTACAGCTAAACCTGCGGCACCGAGTACGGCAATGACCGATGCGGTTTGTACGCCCACGCGGCCCAGTGCTGCAATTAACGTAAAGGCGATAATTGCGTAACGGATTAATGCAGAAAGAAAATCAGCAACGGTGGCATCGATTTTACGGGAGATCATCAGGCGATTCACCGCGTTGGAAATCATCCGCGCGATAATCAAACCAACGATGATGATCGCGAGTGCCGCCACGATGTTTACAGCATAACTCAGCAACAGCGCCTGGTTGTTTACCAACCAGGATCCTGCGCCGTTTATGCTATCGACAACTTTCAAATCTTCCATTCAATATTCCTTTTCAACTGACTTAAATTGGAGAAACATACTCCGCCGCCTCACGACGGGCAGTCTGACAAGGGTAAACAATAAAGCATAATTTTGCCAAATAGATCACAGATTTCTTAAGTACATCACCTTGCTTTTGGCGAAAAAAAGGCCCGCAGAGCGGGCCTCAGACAGATGACAACGTGCGCTTTGTCATGCCGGATGCGGCGTGAACGCCTTATCCGACCTACAAAAACCTGCAAATTCAATATATTGCAGGACACTTGTAGGCCTGATAAGCGTAGCGCATCAGGCAATTTTGCTTTTGGCGAAAAAAAGACCCGCAGAGCGGGCCTCAGACAGATGACAAAGAGCGCTTTGTCATGCCGGATGCGGCGTGAACGCCTTATCCGACCTACAAAAACCTGCAAATTCAATATATTGCAGGATACGTGTGGGCCTGATAAGCGTAGCGCATCAGGCAATTTTGCTTTTGGCGAAAAAAAGACCCGCAGAGCGGGCCTTGAGATAAGCAGAGAGGAATATCTTACAGAACGTCGATCGCGTTCAGTTCCTGGAATGCTTTTTCCAGACGAGCGATCATCGAAGTCTGACCGGCACGCAGCCATACGCGCGGATCGTAGTATTTCTTGTTCGGCTGATCTTCGCCTTTAGGGTTGCCCAGCTGGCCCTGCAGGTAAGCTTCGTTCGCTTTGTAGTAGTTCAGTACACCTTCCCAGGTCGCCCATTGGGTGTCGGTATCGATGTTCATTTTAACTACACCGTAGCTTACGGAGTCTTTGATTTCCTGAGCAGTAGAACCGGAACCGCCGTGGAATACGAAGTTCAGGCTGTTGTGCGGCAGGTTGTGTTTCTTAGAAACATATTCCTGAGAGTCGCGCAGGATGGTCGGAGTCAGAACAACGTTACCCGGCTTGTAAACACCGTGTACGTTACCGAAGGAAGCTGCGATGGTGAAGCGCGGGCTGATTTTGCTCAGCTCGGTGTATGCGTAATCAACGTCTTCCGGCTGGGTGTACAGTGCAGAAGCGTCCATGTGGCTGTTGTCCACGCCGTCTTCTTCACCACCGGTGCAACCCAGTTCGATTTCCAGAGTCATGCCGATTTTGGACATGCGCTCCAGGTATTTAGAGCAGATTTCGATGTTCTCTTGCAGAGATTCTTCAGACAGGTCGATCATGTGAGAAGAGAACAGCGGCTTACCGGTAGCAGCGAAGTGTTTTTCACCCGCGTCCAGCAGACCGTCGATCCACGGCAGCAGTTTCTTCGCGCAGTGGTCGGTATGCAGGATAACCGGAACACCATAGTGTTCAGCCATCTGATGAACGTGATGCGCACCAGAGATCGCACCCAGGATAGCAGCGCCCTGCGGAACGTCAGATTTCACGCCTTTACCAGCGATAAAGGAAGCACCACCGTTGGAGAACTGAACGATAACCGGCGCTTTAACTTTAGCAGCGGTTTCCAGTACGGCGTTGATGGAGTCAGTACCGACGCAGTTTACTGCTGGCAGTGCGAAGTTGTTTTCTTTTGCTACCTGGAAAACTTTCTGTACGTCATCACCAGTGATTACGCCAGGTTTTACGAAATCAAAAATCTTAGACATGTCTCTTGTCCTGTATCGTCGGGCCTTATACTCGCCATACCTCAAGTTGCTGTGCTGCAACTCGAATTATTTAGAGTATGAAAAAGTGCGTGCTTTAAAAGCGCGCTGCAACAAGGGCAGGTTTCCCTGCCCTGTGATTTTTTACTTCTTAGCGCGCTCTTCGAGCATCGCTACTGCAGGCAGTACTTTACCTTCCACGAATTCGAGGAATGCGCCGCCGCCAGTGGAGATGTAGGAGATTTTGTCAGCAATGCCGAACAGGTCGATTGCTGCCAGAGTGTCGCCGCCGCCAGCGATGGAGAACGCTTCGCTGTCTGCGATAGCGTTAGCCACGATTTCAGTACCTTTGCGGAAGTTCGGGAATTCGAACACGCCAACCGGACCGTTCCACAGAATGGTTTTCGCATTCTTCAGGATTTCAGCCAGTTCCTGAGCGGAAGCATCACCGATATCCAGGATCTGCTCGTCAGCTTTCACATCGTTAACAGATTTCAGAGTAGCCGGAGCGGTTTCAGAGAACTCAGTCGCTACGCGAACATCGGACGGAACCGGGATGTTGCAGGTGGTCAGCAGACGTTTTGCTTCGTCAACCAGGTCAGCTTCGTACAGAGATTTACCCACATCGTGGCCTTGTGCCGCGATAAAGGTGTTAGCGATACCACCACCAACAATCAGCTGGTCAGCGATTTTAGACAGGGAGTCCAGAACGGTCAGTTTGGTAGATACTTTAGAACCACCAACGATAGCCACCATCGGGCGAGCAGGTTCTTTCAGTGCTTTACCCAGCGCGTCCAGTTCAGCTGCCAGCAGCGGGCCTGCGCACGCAACGTCAGCGAATTTACCGATACCGTGAGTAGAAGCCTGCGCGCGGTGAGCAGTACCGAATGCGTCCATTACGAACACGTCACACAGTGCAGCGTATTTTTTGGACAGGGTTTCGTCGTCTTTCTTCTCACCTTTGTTGAAGCGAACGTTTTCCAGAACAACCAGTTCACCTTCAGCAACGTCAACGCCGTCGAGGTAATCTTTAACCAGACGAACCGGGTTAGCCAGTTTGTCTTTCAGGTAGTTAACAACCGGCAGCAGAGAGAATTCTTCGTTGTACTCGCCTTCGGTAGGACGACCCAGGTGGGAAGTTACCATCACTTTCGCGCCTTGTTTCAGGGCCAGTTCGATGGTCGGCAGAGAAGCACGGATACGCGCGTCGCTGGTTACTTTCCCGTCTTTTACTGGTACGTTCAGATCCGCACGGATAAATACACGTTTCCCAGCAAGATCCAGATCGGTCATCTTAATTACAGACATGGTGAATCCTCTCGTTGATTCTAAAAGTTTTGCAGACGCTGCTTGCGTCTTACCTGAAAGCAACAGTAGCCATAGCTAACGTCGTGTCGAGCATTCGGTTAGCAAAGCCCCATTCGTTATCGCACCAGACCAACGTTTTGATCAGGTGTGCGCCACTGACCCGGGTTTGGGTGCCATCGACAATGGCACTGTGCGGATCGTGGTTAAAATCTACAGAGACCAACGGTAATTCCGTATAGTCAACTATACCATGAAATGCATCTTGTGCTGCTTTTTGCAGCAACAGGTTGACTTCATTGGCTTTTACAGGTTTCTTCACCGTCACGCTTAAATCGATTGCCGTCACATTTATGGTTGGCACACGTACCGCAATCGCTTCAAAGCGATCGTTAAATTGCGGAAAAAATCGTGTGATACCGGCGGCCAGTTTGGTATCGACCGGAATGATCGACTGGCTGGCTGCCCGGGTGCGGCGCAGGTCAGGATGGTATGCATCAATAACCTGTTGATCGTGCATGGCGGAGTGAATTGTAGTCACAGTGCCGGACTCAATACCGTACGCATCATCCAACAATTTGATGACAGGAATTATGCAATTCGTGGTACAGGAAGCGTTAGAAACGATGCGGTGTTCCGCACGAAGTTGATCCTGATTGACGCCGTAAACAACGGTCGCGTCGAGATCGTTACTGCCAGGATGTGAAAAGAGCACTTTTTTGGCCCCGGCGGCAATGTGCGCTTCGCCATGCTCGCGGGTGCCATATACGCCGGTGCAGTCGAGAACCACATCAACGCCTAGTTCACGCCAGGGAAGCGATTGCAGTGAACGTTCATGCAATACGCGGATGACATCATCACCAACAAAAAGTTGATCACGTTCCTCACGGACTTCCCATGCAAAACGGCCATGACTGGTGTCATATTTCAACAAATGCGCCATGCCCGCAGCATCCGCCAGTTCGTTGATTGCCACCACGGTAATTTCCGCCCGGCGTCCTGATTCATACAAAGCACGAACCACATTACGCCCGATGCGACCGAAGCCATTTATCGCTACGCGTACGGTCATAGATCTCCTGCAAGGCTTTCCCTGAGCAAATTTGCCAGACAGAGTAATCCAGCAAATCGTTCGGGGAAACCTTACCTGTCGCAAACTGCGACTGATTGGTTAATTGTCGAACATTTAATCGACTGAAACGCTTCAGCTAGGATAAGCGAAACATGGAATAAAAGGAATGATTGTCCAGTCAAAGAAGACAATTATCTGACTTGCGTCACGTTTTCCGGCCTGATGCGTTGGAATTTATTCCACTTTGCAGAATCACGAATAAGCGTAGCAAAATCTTTTCGTTGTGCCGTCATAAACCCTGACTTATATCAGAATATGACTGATGCAGCGTCGATATTCACCCGTAGCCGTCATCATTAAGGTCAAATTTGCAGGCAGACTCTCTTCAAGCACCCGGCGAACATTCGGACCGTCGGTACGTTCATAAAAGGCTTCTGCGTCTGCCAGCGATAACCCCCCCGCCAGCTTGCGCCCCACCAGCCGTTCACGCAATGCAGCTGCGGGCGCGTTGATAAAGATCGAAAAATCACAAAATTGCGCAAGCTGGCGCCACTTCTCATCATCCAGCAACAACCAGTTTCCTTCGACGATGATTATTGGTGCGGTAACGTGCAACGCATCTTCTACCGGATCATGTTTTTGTCGATCGTACTGCGGCCACGTACAATCCCCTTCCACGACCTGGCACAGATTTTCCGCCAGTTTCGCAACGTCGAATGTCTCTGGTGCACCTTTGAAGGGGCGTAATTGATGCGCATCCAGCCAGCTATTGTAATGGTGAAAACCATCCATCGGGAACGTCTGGATAGTGGGTAATTCAGGGTCTTGTTGCGCGAGATATTCCCAGAAGGTAGTTAATGTAGATTTACCCGTCCCCGGCGGAGCGCAAAGAAAAACCACCGTACGTCGCTGCGGATTTACCGCCTGTAAGGCCGCCAGCATACGCAGTAGCGGTTTATGTACATTCTCAATTTCATCATCAGAGTACTGCGCCTGTACCTTTAGTCCATTCACCGTCAGTTCGATTTTCACGGCGTTAATTCCTTTAAAGTTGTCGTTACTGCCAGCGTCAGCGCCGTTTTGACCATCCCGCTAAAACGCGCCTCTGACCAGACGGCGAAATCGGCGAACTTCATCGCTTTTAACGCATCGTAGAGCGTCGCATTGCGGGTTATGCTATTGACGTTGCTGATAAAATCCCAGGTTATATCATCGGTAAATCCGGGCGTTTCATCCTGTTCGTTCAGGTAATGCCAGAACTGGGAAAAGTGCGTGATATCGGCATACAGCCATTTATCCATTTTCCCCAGCGCATAAATCAAACGCAGCGCAACATCAATATCGTCAAGCGGGCCGCTTTGGGCGAGTAACGGCTTCACTGCATATTCGACGATCTCTTCATCGTTATCGACAAACAGCGACGGCAGAAACTGGCGTATCCCCAGGAGCAAAATAGAATGCGCAGTTTTCATAAATGACAATAAATTGTCCTGTGCGTCCAGTTGCTCAAGCACATCATCTTCTGTCAGCGTAGCCATTCGTCTTCCGATAGATCACCATCAATGCAGGGAGTCTATTATATTACACGTTTGGTCCGCGCCGCCGATCAGTAATGTCTGCGTCCGCACCCCATTCGCCGTCTGTTGGATACCGTTCACCAGCTCGCCGCTCGTCACGCCCGTAGCGCTAAAGAGGATATCGTTCCCCCTCACCAGTTCGTCGAGTGAGTACACACGGTTGACTTCAACACCCATCTCCTTACAACGCTTACGCTCCTGTTCTGCGATTTGCCGATTTTCGGTGTAGTCACCTTTGGCCTGGCAAAAATCGATTAATTCCGCCTGCATATCCCCACCCAACGCTTTAACAGCACAGGCAGAAATAACGCCTTCCGGTGCGCCACCGATGGTGTACATCACATCGTAAGGATTATCCTGCCAGCAGGTCAGCACGCTGGCGGCGACATCGCCATCCGGCAGGGCAAAAACCTTCACGCCCAGCTGTGTTGCTTCCTCAATTGCGGCTCTCAGGCGCGGTTTATCCAGCGTAACCATGCGCAGCTTGTCCAGCGGTTTGCCTAACGCTTTCGCCACGTTGCGCAGGTTGTCCGCCAGGGGCAAAGACAGATCAATCACCCCGGCAGCCAGTCGATTAACAACCAGCTTTTTCATATACATATCGGGCGCATGTAACAGGCTATCTCGAGGGGCGAAAGCCATGACCGCCAGCGCATTGCTCTGCCCCATCGCCACCATCCGCGTGCCTTCAATGGGATCAACCGCGATATCGACTTCTGGCCCATCGCCTTTGCCCACCTCTTCGCCAATCCACAGCATCGGCGCATGGTCAATTTCTCCCTCGTCGATAACCACTCGCCCACGAAAAGCGACGTCGTTCAACGCCTGGCGCATCGCGGTGACCGCCAGGCCATCAATTTTATTTTTGTCGCCACAGCCGGTTTGCGGCCAGGCAGCCAACGCTGCCTGTTCCGTAACGCGAAATAATGGCCACGCCAGGGACATCATTGCGCGGCCTCCCCAATATCAACGCCAAATTGCGCCAGCAGATATTTCTCGGCCTGTTCATTCCAGATGCCGTGCGTTTCCTCAACCAGCCGCGCCAGCTCTTTAAACAGCGGATCGGTTTTGCCTTTTTCGGCAAAATCGGCAATGGCAGTGAGCGGCATGGTCACGCCGTTATAAATGAGTTTTTTGCCGCCGGGGATATCCGGCAGATTGAGCACGGTTTCTGGCACCGCATCCAGGCCACCGATATGGGTCACCATAAACGACGGCTGCAACTGCCCCGTGGCGCTAAGGGCAATCGCCTCTTTCATGTCGTCCGTTGAACCACCGGATGTACCGACGACGTGAGTGCTGTTGTAATGGACGTTGTAGAAATTAAACGGCACTTTGAAGTTTTTATCCGTCGGACCGGCAAAGAAGTTCAGGCAGCCATCTTCCGCCAGTAATTCATCCGCCATTTCAACAACAGCAGGCACCGCCGCATAAACAAAAATGTCATCGAACCCGGCATCATCCGTCAGCGCCCGTAGCATCTGGACAGGATCGCTCATCCCTTTGGTATTCACATACACCAGCTCAATGCCTTTACTGGCCGCCAGCTCCACTGGCAGCAACTTCTGCACCTGCGCCAGACGTTTGTCGTCGATATCGACCACCACCACCCGCGACGGTTGTATGCCGCCGTTAATGGCATAATCGATAGCGCCAATTCCCATCGGACCTGCACACGCCAGCAGTGCAATATTGCCGCCAGGTTTGACGCCCATGCGATGCTCATAAACATATTGCGTGGTGTGATAATTGGCATGATAAGCGCCAATAATGCAGCACATAGGCTCTGCCAGCGACGCCGCAGCAAAATAAGAGCCGTGATACGGTAATACGCAGCCCAAATTAATGGCTACCTCTGGAATAATCATATAGGTGGCGTTACCGCCAAAATATTCGTAGCTGTAGCCCGCTGAATATCCGCTTGGTAACCCCATCGCCGGTTGCAATACAAAACGCTGACCTTTTTTATATTTGTCGGTGAGATTTTTACCCACTTCGACAATAACCCCGGCACATTCATGCCCGGTAATGACCGGATGATTTTCTAAATCGTCGGGTACGCGTTTATGTTCACTACCGAGTAACGCCGCTTTCCAGGTCGATAAACAGACGCTGTCAGAAATTACACTCACCAAAAATTCATTATCGGTAATTTCTGGCAATTCAAATTCGCGCAGACGGACATCCCGCTTGCCATAAATAGCAGCAACTTTGGTTTTCATTTTTACCTCTGCAATCAGTTTTTATGTTCGGCGGTTAATTGATTAAATAAAGTGTCGAGTTTTGGATCGCCAATATAGTTATTAATCAATATCAGCGTTTTATCCGTCACACGTTTCACGCGCCCTTCCAGACTGGCATGAGTAACGACGATATCCGCATCCGCAGGCACGTTTTCTATGGCGTAATGTTTTACTTCAATTGCCAGCCCTGCTTTTTCCAGGCGTTTACGGAAGGTGGTTGCGCCCATCGCGCTGGAGCCCATCCCTGCATCGCAAACAAAGGCAATACGCTTAACACGGCTTAACGAGAATGCGCCTTCCTGCTTCATTGCTTTAACCGCATTGGCTGACTCGGTAAATTCATCTTCGCTCTCAGTCTCCACTGTTTTTTCCATCTTCAGTATCAGGGAAGTGATGACAAAGGACACCAGCGTGCCTACCGTAACTCCGGCAATTGTCGCCAGGAACGAGCCTTTCGGCGTCAGCGCCAGGTAAGCAAAGATAGAACCTGGGCTTGGGCCTGCAACCAGACCACCGTCCAGCAAATTAAACATCCAGGTGCCAGACATACCGCCCGCAATCATGGCGATAATGGTCAACGGCTTCATCAGCACATACGGGAAATACAGTTCGTGGATCCCACCGAGGAAGTGAATAATCATCGCACCAGGTGCAGAGCGCTTACTCATCCCTTTACCAAACAGAGTGAATGCCAGCAGCAGCCCTAAGCCAGGCCCAGGGTTGGATGCCACCATAAAGAAGATGGATTTGCCATTAACTGATGCCTGTTGCATCCCCAGCGGATAATAGACGCCCTGATCTATCGCGTTATTGAGGAAAAGCACTTTCGCCGGTTCATTGATGACTGACAGCAAAGGCAGATAGCCTGCATGTACCAGTGCTTCAATACACTCTTTGACGAAAGTATTGGCAATTAACACCGCCGGGCCGATGACTTCAAAACCCAGCAAACAGAGAATCATCCCAGCGATACCTAATGAGAAGTTATTGATAACCATCTCAAAACCAGCAGGTATGCGTTTTTCCAGTGCCTTATCGACATATTTTATGACCAGCCCACCTAAGGGTCCCATGATCATCGAGCCAAGGAACATCGGAATTTCAGCACCGACAATAACGCCAATCGTCCCTATTCCGCCCATGACCGCACCGCGTTTACCGCCAACCAGATGACCACCGGTAGAACCAATCATCACGGGCAATAAATAGGTAATCATGGGGCCGACAATTTTGGCGAAGTGTTCGTTAGGCATCCAACCCGTAGGAATAAATAATGCAGTAATAAAACCCCAGGCTATAAAAGCGCCAATATTGGGGATGACCATTGCAGTCAAAAAGCCCCCAAAAGCCTGGACCTTTGCACGAGCAGACTTGTTTTCCATAATATTATCCTGTAGAGGAGAGAGTAATTATCCGCGGTTGATTATGTCCGCTAATTGTTTTTCTGATGTTGCTGTTAAGAGTTGTTCGAGTATTTCTTCTTCGCACAGTAATTCACTTAACGCCTGAATAGCGCCAATGTGCGAATCAGCATCGGCAGCCGAAAGCCCGATGAGTAATTTAATCGGTTCGTCATTCCCCGGGAAATACACTGGTCGTTCGAGTAATGTCAGTGACATCCCGGTTTTAAGCGCCCCACATTCCGGTCGCGCATGAGGCATCGCCACGCCTGGTGCGAGAATATAATAAGGACCATTGCTAATGGTGGAATCTTTAATAGCCTGAATGTAATTCTCGCTGATATAGTTTTTATCCAGCAATGATGCCATCGAGAAATCGATAGCTTCCTGCCAGTCTTTTGCTGAATGTATAACTGAGATTGATGACTCTGGAAAATAATCAATAAGCCGCATAAATCATCCTTATTTTATTTTTACGGTACCGTCCGGCGGTAAAAATAAAATACTCGTGCGGTTTAATGAAAGCAATTGGGTACGCGAGAAGAAAAACCCCATAAACCAAAATAATAAAACCTTAAATAACAACAATATGAAATTGATATTTTTAAAGTCAACTTTGTATTTGTTATGTTTGTCACAAAATCAATATTTTGTTTGTTATTGTATTTGTGATGCATATCTCTATTTGTTTATTGAATGTTCGAAAACATACTTTTCTAATGCAATGTTTTTTCGCTATACCCCTTTATAGATTCTGAATTCTCACCTGTCGGCTGTTTTCTCCTCCCCTCATGTGACATATTCCCACACTTTACTCAAGGAAGATTGTCATGAAAGCACCTGTTTCAATAACCTCATTCCGCCCACAAAAATCTATTGCTATCGCCATTGGCGTGCTTGCCGTGGTTGTGCTGCCATTTCTCTCGTATTACACCGTTAATGAAGGTGAACGCGGCATTTTGCTGCGCTACGGAAAAATCGTAAAAGTTGCCGAGCCGGGTCTGGGTTTTAAGATCCCTTTTATGGAAAGCGTGGAGAAAATTTCCACGCGTAATCAGGCTGTGGTCTATCAGGGATTACAGGCCTACAGCCGCGACCAGCAACCGGCACAAATGACAGTATCAGTCAGCTTCCACATAAAACCTTCAGAAGCAGGCGCGGTTTATACCACCTACAACACCATTGAAGCATTAAAAGATCGTCTGATTGTCCGTCAGTTGCCAACTCAACTGGAGAACGTTTTCGGCCAATATACCGCCATCAGCGCCGTACAGGATCGTACAAAACTGGTTCAGGATCTGCAAAATGCCATGCGCAAAGCCGTTGTTGGGCCAGTGGTAATTGACGGGGTCCAGATTGAAAACATCGATTTTTCTGACGCTTATGAAAAGTCGATTGAAGACCGAATGAAAGCAGAAGTCGCCATTGCCACGCGTAAGCAAAATCTGGAAACAGAGAAAATCCAGGCGCAAATTGCGGTAACTCAGGCCCAGGCAGAAGCAGACAGTAAACTGGCGGCAGCCAAAGCAGAAGCAGAGACTATTCGCGTAAGAGGCGCGGCCGAAGCTGAAACTATTCGTTTAAAAAGTGCGGCTGAAGCAGAAGCTATCCGCCTGCGCGGGGAAGCCCTGCGAGATAATCCCGGACTTGTTGCCCTCACCACTGCTGAGCGCTGGGACGGTAAGCTGCCCGATACCATGATTCCAGGTAGCACAGTTCCGTTTATCTCTACTAAGTAAAAAAAGGGCCGCTTTCGCGGCCCTTGAGAATGATGGCAAAGGCAAAACTGCCTGATGCGCTACGCTTATCAGGCCTACATACTTCCTGCAATATATTGAATTTGCACGATCTTGTAGGTCGGATAAGGCGTTCACGCCGCATCCGACATGAACAACGCGCACTTTGCCAATAATCTGAAGGGCCGCTTTCGCGGCCCTTCTCACAAAGCATCTTACCGATTACAGCAACGCTTTTGCTTTCGCAACAACGTTGTCAACGGTGAAGCCGAACTCTTCAAACAGCAGTTCAGCCGGAGCAGATTCACCGAAGGTGGTCATACCGACGATAGCGCCATTCAGGCCAACATACTTGTACCAGTAGTCAGCAATGCCTGCTTCTACTGCAACACGAGCAGTAACCGCTTTCGGCAGTACAGATTCACGGTAAGCCGCATCCTGTTTGTCGAATGCATCAGTAGACGGCATGGAAACCACGCGCGCTTTCACGCCTTCGGCAGTCAGTTTTTCGTAGGCAGCAACCGCCAGTTCAACTTCAGAACCGGTGGCGATGAAGATCAGTTCCGGCTGACCGGCACAGTCTTTCAGCACATAACCACCGCGCGCGATGTTTGCCAGCTGCTCTTCAGTACGTTCCTGCTGCGCCAGGTTCTGACGGGAGAGGATAAGCGCAGTCGGGCCGTCCTGACGCTCAACGCCGTATTTCCACGCGACCGCGGATTCAACCTGGTCACACGGACGCCATGTAGACATGTTCGGGGTCACGCGCAGAGAAGCGACCTGCTCTACCGGCTGGTGAGTCGGGCCATCTTCGCCCAGACCGATGGAGTCGTGGGTGTAAACCATCACCTGGCGCTGTTTCATCAGCGCAGCCATACGTACGGCATTACGTGCGTATTCCACGAACATCAGGAAGGTGGAGGTGTACGGCAGGAAACCACCGTGCAGGGAGATACCGTTAGCAATCGCGGTCATACCGAACTCGCGAACACCGTAGTGGATGTAGTTACCCGCAGCATCTTCGTTGATTGCTTTAGAACCAGACCACAGGGTCAGGTTAGACGGTGCCAGGTCAGCGGAGCCGCCGAGGAATTCCGGCAACAGCGGACCGAACGCTTCGATAGCATTCTGAGACGCTTTACGGCTGGCGATTTTCGCCGGATTAGCCTGCAGTTTAGCGATGAATTCTTTCGCTTTGGCGTCGAAGTCAGACGGCATCTCGCCTTTCATACGACGGGTAAATTCAGCGGCTTCCTGCGGATAAGCTTTGGCGTAAGCAGCGAATTTCTCATTCCATGCGGATTCTTTCGCCTGGCCTGCTTCTTTCGCATCCCACTGAGCATAGATTTCAGACGGGATTTCGAACGGCGCATATTTCCAGCCCAGTTGTTCGCGGGTCAGGGCAATTTCAGCGTCGCCCAGCGGCGCACCGTGGGAGTCGTGCGTACCGGCTTTGTTCGGGGAACCGAAACCGATGATGGTTTTGCACATCAGCAGGGACGGTTTGTCGGTCACTGCGCGCGCTTCTTCTACTGCGCGTTTGATGGATGCCGCGTCATGACCGTCGATGTCGCGAATAACGTGCCAGCCGTAGGCTTCGAAACGCATTGCGGTGTCGTCGGTGAACCAGCCTTCAACGTGACCATCGATAGAAATACCGTTGTCATCGTAGAACGCAATCAGTTTACCCAGCTTCAGCGTACCCGCCAGAGAGCAAACTTCGTGGGAGATGCCTTCCATCATGCAGCCGTCACCCATGAAGGCGTAGGTGTAGTGGTCGACAATGTCGTGACCCGGACGGTTAAACTGCGCCGCCAGCGTTTTTTCTGCAATCGCCATACCGACTGCGTTGGCAATACCCTGACCCAGCGGACCGGTGGTGGTTTCCACACCAGCGGTGTAACCCACTTCCGGGTGACCCGGAGTTTTGGAGTGCAGCTGACGGAAGTTTTTCAGTTCTTCCATCGGCAGATCGTAACCGGTGAGGTGCAGCAAGCTGTAGATCAGCATGGAGCCGTGGCCGTTGGACAGCACGAAGCGGTCACGGTCAGCCCAGGACGGATTCTGCGGGTTGTGTTTCAGGAAATCACGCCACAGGACTTCGGCAATGTCAGCCATACCCATCGGGGCGCCCGGGTGACCGGATTTGGCTTTCTGTACTGCGTCCATGCTCAGCGCACGAATAGCATTGGCAAGCTCTTTACGTGAGGACATTTTGACTCCAGATCGGATGATGAAGGGCACGCCCTTAACGACTTGACGACAGCGCGTTTTGGGCTACGCCGGAAAATTTGCCAACAATTTACCGCAAGCCGCGCGTCATGTACATGGAACATCCTTTTGCCGTTTCAGAAATCTCTGGATCATGCTCGCATGTTGCGCAATCTGCTCGCCCGTCCGCTGCGCTTTTTCTTATACTTAGGACGAGCGTCGATTCACCTGCAAACGGCGCATTTTTAGAATAATCCTGACCTTGTGCGGAAGAGAAAACATGAAAATTCGCGCCTTATTGGTAGCAATGAGCATGGCAACGGTACTGACTGGTTGCCAGAATATGGACTCCAGTGGACTGCTCTCATCAGGAGCGGAAGCTTTTCAGGCTTACAGTTTGAGCGATGCGCAGGTAAAAGCCCTGAGCGATCAGGCGTGCCAGGAGATGGACAGCAAGGCGACGATTGCGCCAGACGGTAGCGAATACGCTAAACGTCTGACCACTATTGCTAATGCGCTGGGAAATAACATCAACGGCCAGCCGGTAAATTACAAAGTGTATATGGCGAAGGATGTGAATGCCTTTGCGATGGCAAACGGCTGTATCCGCGTCTATAGCGGGCTGATGGATATGATGACCGATAACGAAGTTGAAGCGGTGATCGGCCATGAAATGGGCCATGTGGCGTTAGGCCATGTGAAGAAAGGGATGCAGGTAGCGCTTGGTACAAATGCCGTGCGAGTAGCTGCGGCCTCTGCGGGCGGGATTGTCGGCAGTTTATCGCAATCACAACTCGGTGACTTGGGCGAAAAATTAGTCAATTCGCAATTCTCCCAGCGCCAGGAAGCAGAGGCGGATGATTATTCCTACGATTTGCTGCGTCAACGCGGCATCAGCCCGGCAGGCCTTGCCACCAGCTTTGAAAAACTGGCGAAACTGGAAGAAGGCCGCCAAAGCTCAATGTTTGACGACCATCCGGCATCCGCCGAACGCGCCCAGCATATTCGCGATCGTATGAGCGCAGATGGAGTTAAGTAAAGCCTGGTGGTGCCGAACGTAGGTCGGATAAGGCGTTCACGCCGCATCCGACATTAATGGCACATTTGCTACCTCGTGCGCATTGCCGGATGCGATGCTGGCGCATCTTATCCGGCCTACGGGCGCCGAACCCAGGTCGGATAAGGCGTTCACGCCGCATCCGACATTAATGGCACATTTGTTACCCCGTGCGCATTACCGGATAAGATGCTGGCGCATCTTATCCGGCCTACGGGTGCCGAACGTAGGTCAGATAAGGCGTTCACGCCGCATCTGACATTAATGGCACATTTGCTACCCCGTGCGCATTGCCGGATGCGATGCCTGGCGCATCTTATCCGGCCTACGGGTGCCGAACGTAGGTCAGATAAAGCGTTTACGCCGCATCTGACATTAATGGCACATTTGCTACCCCGTGCGCTTACTCGCCCTTTTTCGCCGCCTGAATATACAGCATCTCCAGCGCCAGCGTCGCCGCAGCCAGAGCGGTGATTTCAGACTGATCGTATGCCGGAGCCACTTCCACTACGTCCATCCCAACGATGTTGAGATCTTTCAGGCCGCGTACCAGTTTAATGGCGCGATCGGAGGTCAGGCCGCCAATTACCGGCGTACCGGTTCCCGGCGCGAAAGCAGGATCCAGGCAGTCGATATCAAAGGTCAGGTAAACCGGCATATCACCCACAATCTGTTTCACCTGGGCGATAACGTCATCCACGCTGCGATCGTTCACCTGGCAGGCGTCCAGCACGGTAAAGCCGTTGTCTTTATCAAACTCGGTACGAATACCAATCTGCACGGAATGATTCGGGTCGATCAGACCTTCTTTCGGCGCAGTATAGAACATGGTGCCGTGGTCAAATTCACAACCATTCGCGTAGGTATCGGTGTGGGCATCAAAGTGTACCAGCGCCATTTTGCCGAAATGCTTCGCATGAGCACGCAGCAGCGGCAGCGTAACAAAGTGGTCACCACCAAAGGAGAGCATACGCTTACCAGCAGCCAGCAGTTTCTCGGCGTGCGCCTGCAGCTTCTCGCTCATCTCACGGGCATCGCCAAAGGCATATACCAGATCACCGCAGTCCACCACGTTCAGACGCTCACGCATGTCGAAATTCCACGGGAAGCGGTTGTGTTCCCAGGCCAGATTTGTCGAAACCTGACGGATAGCTGCCGGACCGTGGCGCCCCCCCGCACGACCAGAAGTGGCCATATCAAACGGCACGCCAGTAATCACCCAGTCAGCATCGCTGTCATACGGCTGGAAGTTCATCGGCAGGCGTAAAAAACCAAAGGCGTTGGAAACCAGTGAGTTATCGTATTGATGACCTAAGGTGCTCATGGATGGACTCCTATTACAAAGTCGATATAAAAAAACCCTTCCGCGTCGTTAGGCCCGACGAGGAAGGGTTGGATTTGCGAAACACAAGTTTGTGCTAATTATCGCCTTAAATGGGCGAGGCATCAAGCGAGGTTGCTATTTCCGACACGGCGGCGGCGCATAGCCATTGTTATCTGCCGGAAACGCTTGTCCAGAGCACGGCGGCAGCGCGTTTTGCGCCGGGCCTTGTAATTCAAAGGCGGCAAAGCCGATTACACCGGTATTACGCACATCGCCTTGCGCCGAATTGGCTGCGTAGGAATCAGCAACGTTGGCGAACTGAAAAGCCGCTTCGGTATGTTTATCTTTGCGGAATCCTTTAATCGCTAACGAATCTCCGGCATTCACAATATAACCGTTGTTATTCAGCGAACCTTGTTTACCGTTCAGAACATCCAGGCCATCAACCGTAGCAACGATCTCGTAGTTGATGTTACGACTGTAATTGCGGACATATAATTGATAATTCATTCCTACTCTGGCATGGACAATATAGCGTGGTTCATTATTTGATGAATCATAAACCCGCGTAATAGGTAGTGAATTAAAATTAGCATCGCGAATAGCATATTCCAGTTCGTTAATACGAATGCTATAAACGCGGTCGTAGCCGGAAGGAACATTAGCTGAATAACTAATAACGATCATCTCCGCCGGATCGCGCCAGGCTCGCTCAGCAGATACGCCCTGAACCGTTGAGTGCACATCCCCACCCCAGGCGGTGCCGACATTGCCAGATGCACTGCTATTATACTGCGCGTTACTGGAACAACCTGCCAACAACACGACTAATGCGACCAGTGCGCCACGTACTTTCCATTTTTTCATAACCGTTCCCTCTTCATTTAATTAATGCAGCGATTGTAGGGAGATTATTTAAGAATAAAAGCAGCCAATTTATTTTTAAGAATATATAAAAATAAAGCGGACCGATTCGCCAAAACAAATCGCCCCGCCAGTGGAATAATCTTAATTATTCATCTTCAGGATAGGTATAACCGTACAAACCTGCCTCGAATTCTTCCTGGAACTGTTGTTGCAGTTCAGCGCAGCCATCCGGGAAAAAGCTTCTCCAGCGCAAAAGTAGGGCACGGGCTGTCGATATCCAAAGTCAGATAGCTCGGCATATCACCAACAATCTATTTCACCTGGACGATAATATCATCCACACAGTGATCGTTCACCTGGCAGACATCCAGTACGGTAAAGTTGTCGTCTCCATCGCACTCAATACGAATAGTTCAAGTCGTTCAGATCTTCTTACAATGCGGCAGTGGCCAAACTCACAACTATAGGTATCGATATGGGCATCAAAGTGTGCCTGCGCTATTTTGCTGACAACCAAAGTAGTTTGTAGACAGTGAGCTACCATATTGATGACCTAATGTGCTCATAGATGGGCTGTTTTTACAAAGTCGATATAAAAGCCTTCTTCGTCAGGCCCGACGAAGAAGGGTTGGATTTGGTAGAAGTGAATTAAGAAGAATTATCGCTGGTAGTCTGCACAAATCAGGTCAATCAGAGCAAAGGCAATAGCCGTTACACTTCCTATGTTTGACTATGTTTGAGGTCTCACTAAAAATAAATTTACGGCTATGGTCGGGCCGCTGTACCGTCAGGAGTACGCGCTAATGTCCAGCCAGGAATACCGCCATTAATTGGCCATGCTTTTGCTTTATTTTCATCCATTTCAATACCCAGTCCTGGTTTATCACTCACATATGCAAAACCGTCCTTAACCTGGATGCAGCCTGTAAAAACATCTTGCAGCGCCTCATTGACTGGCGTGTATTCCTGAATACCAAAATTACTCGAACTTACAGACAAATGCATGTTAGCGGCTACCCCCACAGGAGAAATGTCTCCTGGTCCATGCCATGCTGTTCTAACTCCAAACATTTCACTCAAAATCGCCAGTTTTCTTGCTGGTGTGATCCCGCCAATTGAACTGACATGGCAGCGAATAAAGTCAATCTGTTGATTAATAATTAATGGTTTATATTCATTAATATTCGTGAATAACTCCCCCATAGCAATAGGAGTTGACGATTGTTGACGAAGTACTTTCAACCACTCCAGGTTTTCCGGGGCCACAGGATCTTCAAGATAAAAAAGTGAGTAAGGTTCAAGTGATTTTGCTAATTGGATTGCGTTAATGGGGCTTATGCGTTCATGAACGTCGTGGATAAATTCAATGCCAAAACCAAACTTATTACGCAAATGATCGAACAAACGAGGAACGCTTCTGGCATACGCTTCCGGATCAAAATAGATGCCAGCAGTTTTGTTGGCTGGCGAGCGTTTCGGTTGAATGTTTTTTGCTCTGGCTAATTTACTGGCAATAAGTTTCAGATCATCGGTTCCAGCCCCACCATACATCCCCATCTGACAGCGAACGTACTGATACCCCTCTGCTATAGCGCTGTGGATATTATCTTCAACTTCAATCTCATCAGCCCCGTCAGTATGGCGGTATAATGGCACGCCATCACGGCATTTCCCCCCCAGCAATTCATAAACAGGGAGTCCGGCGACTTTTCCCTTTAGATCCCACAAAGCCATATCGATCCCTGACAAGGCATTATTCATAATTGGGCCACTACGCCAGTAACCGCTTACACATGCTGATTGCCAGATATCTTCTATACGGGCAGGATTTTTCCCAATCAAGAAAGGCTTCATATACTCATTTACAGCCTTTTCCACTGCCACTATCCGCTGAGTAAACGTAGCGCATCCAAGCCCATATAAGCCAGGTTCATTCGTTTCAATTTTTACAACGGCCAGATCGATCCCACCGGGTGCAGTAAGGATCGTTCTGACATCTGTTATTTTCAGATTCTGCATATTCATTTCCACTGTAGTTAGCCGATTCGCGCAACCTGTCAGTTGTCCTACATGTGGTATGGAGCAGTATGAGCTGGATTATTTTCTCAGGCAACTATTTTTTTTCATTAAGCGTCTGGATAACTTTGAGATTGCTCGCCATATGCGTATCAAGAATTTCGGCGGCAGCTTTTGGATCGCGGTTTTTTATTGCCAGATAAATATTCAAGTGTGCATCAATGCTTTCAATAGTGATGCCAAGGGTCCGATTCAACTCTTCAAGATATTGATAATATATGTCTTTTATTGCATGCATGGCTGCAGTAAAAACCGTGTTCTTTGCCGCATTAACAATACCAAGATGGAATTCGTAGTCTGCTTTACTGTACTTTTTATAGTCGTTTTTATTGATTAACATTTGTCCAAGCAGACGTTCGAGAATCGCGATATCTTCATCATCTGCGTGCTGTGCAGCAAGTTCAATGCATTTAAATTCCACGGTTTGCCTGAAAACCAGCATATCACGAAACGCAGCTTCACTAAGATGCATAGCAGGCTTCGCCAGCAAATCATCAATACCATATTTATCTATATTATCAGTTACATATGTCCCTTTACCCTGGTACGTAATCACAGCCCCCATATCACGCAATTTTTGAACTGCACTTCGAACGCTAACTCTGCTTACGCCAAATTGAGCAGCGAGTTGGGCTTCTGAAGGAAGTTTGTAACCCGCTTTCCAGCGACCATCTTGCAGATAGCCTTTCATAGCCTCAAACAAAACAGACACAACATTATGATTTTTAACGGCTTTATTTGAATTCATCTTTCTACAGACTTTATAAAATAAAAATGAGTATAACATGTCCTACAAGTTCAATTTTCTGTTTTTTGTGATTATCAACACATTTTGAAAGCGCTTTTATTGAACAAGTTTTTTAATACTGTATCGTTTTTTACGCAACTTGTCAGACGTCCTACCTTTCAAAAAACTTTCCATGATAAGGGAAACAAAATGCATCATTTATTTGATCTGACAGGTAAAACAGCTCTGATTACAGGCTCCGCCCGCGGTCTGGGATTCGCATATGCAGAAGGATTAGCCAGCGCTGGTGCGCATGTCATTCTAAATGACCTGAATGACGCCGTGTTGCAAGAAGCTGTTGAACAACTCCAGAGCAGAGGCTTGTCTGCACAAGGAATTGCATTCAACGTGGCAGATGAAAAGGCTGTGGAACAAGCATTTCAACAAATAGATGAACAAGATATCGCTATCGATATTCTTATTAATAACGCTGGTATCCAGTACCGTCAGTCGATTGTGGATCTTGCTTTAGCTGACTGGCAAAAAGTTATTGATGTAAATCTCACCAGTGTTTTTCTGGTTTCAAAGGCAGCAGCCTCTCGCATGATAGCTCGCAATACAGGTGGCAAAATTATCAATATTGCCTCTTTAACAAGTGAAGCAGCTCGCCCAACCGTTTCACCTTATACCGCGGCAAAAGGCGGGGTGAAAATGCTTACCCGCTCTATGGCTGCTGAATGGGCAAAATTTAATATTCAGGCAAATGCTATTGGTCCTGGCTATATATTAACGGATATGAATACTGCGCTTATTAATAACGCAGAATTTGATAAATGGGTTAAAAATAGTAATCCAGCAGAACGATGGGGAAAACCAGAGGAGCTAGTAGGAACTGCCATATTCCTGTCCTCTACAGCTTCTGACTATATCAATGGACAAGTTATTTATGTCGATGGTGGTTGGTTGGCAGTATTATAACAATTTATAAGCCAGATTATTAACACCATAAATAACAAGACAAATACAAATCATATTATTTTATTTAATAAAGGATATTTATATGAAAGCAAAGGAATTTACTTCTGCCGTTCAAAGTCTAAGCCTGGGGATATTATTAGTAAGTTGTAGCTTTTTTTCAACAACCCTTAATGCAGAAGTCAAAGCAGTAAAGCTAGGTCATTCATTTTCAGATGCACATCCAAGAGCCATTGCTATGAAAAAATTTGCGGCAGATGTTGAAAATGCAACTGATGGTGAAATTAAGATTACTGTTTACGGAAATGCTGTTCTCGGATCTGAACAGCAAATGTTGCAAGCAACACGAAGTAATGTTCAGCAACTCTATATGGGCGCCGTTTCTCCGCTTGCAGGTTTTCAGAAACAATTTCAAATATTCGACTTCCCATTTTTATTTTCCTCTAATGACGAAGCTGCAAAAATACTTGATAGTGAATTTGGCGATAAATTATTAACAGATCTTGATAGCATTAACCTGAAAGGATTGACATGGGCAGGTGGCGCTTTTCGTAATGTGGCAAATATAAAACGAGAAGTCACCACGCTTGAAGGTTTTAAAGGCTTAAAAATTCGTGTAATGCCAACACAGGTTGCTATAGACAGTTTTAAAAGTTTAGGTATAAATCCTTCACCTATGGCTTATTCAGAGGTATTTACAGCACTTGAAACTGGCGCTCTTGATGGTCATGAACACCCTTCTGTCGATATCTTACAGAATAAAATGTATGAAGTTGAAAAATATATGACACTGACAGGGCATGTTTATACACCTGTTGCGTTGATCGTGTCTAAAAAGTGGTTTGATTCGCTGACTGAGAAACAAAGAGAAGTGATCCAGAAAGTTGCCAACAACAATAAAACGTTTCAACGCCAGCAAGAAATTGAACAGGAAAAAGGCGCCATTGACGAACTCAGGAAAAATGGCATGGTAGTTTCCTCCTTACAAGAAGGAGAATTGTCAAAAATCCAGCAAGCCGTTCAACCTGTTATAGAAAAACATAAAAAAACCGTCGGTGAAGATACCATCAAGCATTTTTATGATGTAAAGAAAAAACTCGCTGAATAATACTATCAAGATAGCGGGTAATACTATATCCCCGCTATTCTCAATAAAGGTTCCCATAATGAAAATTTATGAAAAAGCCACAAGGTTTTTCATAGGTAGCCTTGAAGCCATCATGGTGATATGTATCAGCATTATGTTTCTTCTTGTGCTTATCAATGTATTGATGCGTTTTATCTTTAACAGTGGAATAGACATAGCTGAAGAGTTACCTCGATTTTTATTCGTATGGATGATATTTATTGGTGCTGTGGTAGCAATCAAAGATCAGAGCCATATTCGCGTAGACCTTTTCATTAAAAAAATGCCATTATTGGGTCAACAGATTTGCCAATTAGCTTCACAGGTACTTATGTTGGTATGTAGTATAACGCTAATTTACGGTACCTGGATTGAATCTGATATTCTGTCAACGACATATTCACCGGTTTTAGATGTTAATATGTTGCTTATTTTCGGAATTTCATGGCTGACCGGCATTTGTATTTTTATCAGTGCATTGATAAACATCATATCTGTTTTTACAAAAAATTCTCTCTTCCGGGCTAAAACGCTTTCTTCCATATCTTCCAGGGAGGGTAAGTAATGGCATTATTAATATTTGCGGGTTCACTTCTGTTATCGATGTTCATCGGTTTACCTATCGCCTTCTCACTAATTATTTGCGCTCTTTCATTAATGTATTTTTTGGATATGACAGATATCCAAATTATTACTCAAAATATGTGGAATGGAGCTAATAACTTCCCGTTACTGGCAGTACCTTTTTTCATGCTGGCGGGAGAGTTTATGAATGCCGGAGGTATGACCAAACGGATTATTGGTATTGCCATGACCTGGGTTGGTCATGTGCGAGGAGGAATGGGATACGTCGCCGTTTTTGCCGCCATTATTATGGCTTCGCTCTCCGGTTCTGCTGCAGCTGATACTGCTGCATTGGCGGCGATTCTCTTACCGATGATGCGTGAAGCTGGGTATAAATTAAATCGGACTGGCGGTTTAATCGGAGCCGGAGGAATAATCGCGCCAGTAATTCCACCATCAGTAGCAATGATTTTGTATGGTGTTACAGGCCAAATTTCCATTACCAAATTGTTTCTTGCGGGTATCGTACCTGGCATAATTATGGGAATGGGATTACTCCTGACCTGGCGACTACTGGCTAAATCAGAAAATGTACAAACAAGTCCGAAGAGCACATTACGAGACAGGCTGAAAAAGACTCGTGAAGGGTTTTGGGCGTTGTTGCTACCTGTTATTATCGTGGGTGGATTAAGGATTGGTATATTTACCCCAACAGAAGCGGCAGTGATAGCAGCTGCTTATTCATTATTTGTCGGCGTATTTATTTATCGTGGCATTAACTTAGGATCGCTTTATGGATTAATGCTCAATGCCGCTAAGACAACAGCTGTTATTATGTTCCTGGTTGCTGCTGCATCGGTTTCTGCATGGCTTATAGCAGCAGCAGATATTCCAGCACAATTAACGGAACTGCTGGCGCCGGTTATGCATAGCCAAACTTTGTTAATATTAACATTAATGTTGCTGATATTTATCATCGGTACAGCAATGGATTTAACACCCACTATTTTAGTTATGACACCTGTACTTGTACCTTTGATTAAACAGGCAGGAATAGACCCGGTATATTTCGGTGTTCTTTTTGTAATAAATACGTCCATTGGTTTGATAACACCACCAGTAGGCACAGTATTAAATGTAATTTGTGGTATTGGAAAGATAAGTATGGATGAACTGGTCAAAGGTATATGGCCGTTCTTACTCACATGCGTGGCAATCCTTATTTTACTGGTGCTCTTCCCGCAATTAGTGCTCTTTCCATTAGCCCTTATGACCTGAGAAAAGGTTGGGTGTTGTATAAAAACACCCAACCATCGGTTTAATTATTCATCTTCAAGATAGGTATAACCGTATAAACCTGCCTCGAACTCTTCCAGGAACTGTTGTTGCAGTTCAGCATCAAGATCGGTTTTCTTCACTTGATCACGGAACTGAGTTAACAGCGTTTTCGGATCGAGCTGTACATATTGCAGCATGTCCGCCACGGTATCGCCTTCGTCAGACAGTTCCACTTCTACGCTGCCGTCAGGGAAGACGAACACGTCAACCGCTTCGGTATCACCGAACAGGTTGTGCATGTTGCCGAGGATCTCCTGATATGCGCCGACCATAAAGAAACCGAGCATCGGTGGATTCTCCGGATCGTACTCCGGCATTGGCATTGTCGTGGCAATACCGTCACCATCAATATAGTGGTCGATAGCACCGTCAGAGTCACAGGTAATATCCAGCAGCACAGCGCGGCGTTCCGGCACTTGATCCAGCCCTTCCAGCGGCAGAACCGGGAACAACTGGTCGATCCCCCATGCGTCCGGCATCGACTGGAACAGCGAGAAGTTGACGTACATTTTGTCCGCCATACGTTCCTGCAATTCATCGATAATCGGACGATGAGCACGGTTTTGCGGGTCCAGTTGCTTCTGCACTTCATGGCACATGCTCAAATAAAGCTGCTCAGCCCATGCGCGTTCTTGCAGGCTAAAGGTGCCAGAAGAGTAGCCGATATGAATATCGTGCAGATCCATCTGGCTGTCGTGCAACCATTCACGCAGAGAACGGCGAGTTCCCGGTTCGTGCATCTCCTGCCAGGTTTCCCACATGCTTTGCAGTGCGCGCGGCGCATCTTCTGCGGGCGCGGTCGGCACCGTGTATTCGTTACGTTCCACGCCGATGATATTAGACACCAGCACGGTGTGATGCGCAGTCACCGCACGACCCGATTCGGTGATTACCGTCGGATGCGGCAGACCATTTTCTTCACACGCATCACCAATCGCCCAGATGATGTTGTTGGCGTATTCATTGAGGCCGTAGTTTACGGAGCAGTCAGACTGCGAACGGGTACCTTCATAGTCCACGCCCAGACCGCCGCCGACGTCGAAGCACTGAATATTGACGCCCAGCTTGTGCAGTTCCACATAGAAACGTGCGGATTCACGAACGCCCGTGGCGATATCGCGAATATTCGCCATCTGCGAACCAAGGTGGAAGTGCAGCAATTGCAGGCTGTCGAGACGCCCGGCTTCACGCAGCGTTTCAACCAATTGCAGTACCTGAGTCGCTGCCAGGCCGAACTTCGATTTTTCCCCGCCGGAAGATTGCCATTTACCCGAGCCCTGTGAGGCCAGACGTGCACGCACGCCCAGACGAGGAACGACATTCAGACGTTCTGCTTCATCCAGCACAATGGCGATTTCTGACATCTTCTCAATGACCAGATAGACCTTGTGGCCCATCTTCTCGCCAATTAATGCCAGGCGGATATATTCGCGGTCTTTATAACCGTTGCAGACGATGACGCTGCGGGTCATGCCAGCATGCGCCAGAACGGCCATCAACTCTGCTTTCGAGCCTGCTTCCAGTCCCAACGGTTCGCCAGAATGAATCAGGGACTCAATCACGCGGCGATGCTGGTTAACTTTGATCGGATAAACGAGGAAGTAGTCACCGTTATAACCGTAGGATTCACGCGCACGTTTAAACGCGGCGTTTATGGAACGCAAACGGTGCTGCAGGATCTGCGGGAAACAGAACAGTGCAGGCAGACGCTGGCCCTGTGCTTCGCGGGTTTTCACCAACTGCGCGAGATCGACGCGAGCTTCCGGTACGTCCGGGTCCGGGCACACGCTGATGTGGCCCAGCTCGTTAACGTCGTAGTAGTTATTGCCCCACCAGGCAATATTGTAAGTACGCAGCATCTTGCTGGCTTCCTGGGAGCTCATTGCAACCTCCTGCATGGAGCGTAGTACACCGTGTTCGCCCGCTGACGAAGGCAAACTCATAGACATGTCGTCAGACATAGCGAACCTCAAATTATTTTATTAAGTGTAAAACAGTTAACCACTATCGCAGCCTGAAACTGCGATAACAACCCATAAGCACATGGATTTTCCAGCAGTGTATGCTGACGCTCCGACTGCGCAATCGGTTTCTTTTTCATAAAATTATTAAGCACATAACCGAACGTAAGTGTGACAGTTCGGCGAAACCACGAGAAAACTCTTGTTTTTACAAGAGCGCCCTTGTTCAGTCCTCAGTAACTGTAACCAGCTCTTGAATCCTGAGAAGCGCCGAGATGGGTATAACATCGGCAGGTATGCAAAGCAGAGATGCAGAGTGCGGGGAACGAATCTTCACCAGAACGGTGAGACAGGTTAAGCAGCAGACAACGGTTCATTATTTCGTATCACCTCCACGGTCGCCCGTTAAGACGAACCCACAAGCCAAAACTCTGATTTCAACCCGGCTGGAAGTGGCAACACGAAAGAAACGTCGTGTGCTTTTTATTTAAGCCGCGCGTCGCGTTTTATACCCCACAATGGCAGAAAATTGCAAAAGATAAATACAAAGAATGCCAGCATTGTCAGGAAAAATTTCCAGCCACGTTTTTAACAGAATGAGACACGATTCAAAAAAAAGTGGAAATCGGGTGAAGGATTGACCTAAAATAGCCATCCAGATGTTAATCCATCCATACTGATTAACACTCAGACTGCCAGTGTTTTTAACCTGTCGAGTCGTGGTAGGATCCGCTACCACAGAAAATCCACACAACAGTTTGAGCTAACCAAATTCTCTTTAGGTGATATTAAATATGGCAAAACACCTTTTTACGTCCGAGTCCGTCTCTGAAGGGCATCCTGACAAAATTGCTGACCAAATCTCTGATGCCGTTTTAGACGCGATCCTCGAACAGGATCCGAAAGCACGCGTTGCTTGCGAAACCTACGTAAAAACCGGCATGGTTTTAGTTGGCGGTGAAATCACCACCAGCGCCTGGGTAGACATCGAAGAGATTACCCGTAACACCGTTCGCGAAATTGGCTATGTGCATTCCGACATGGGCTTTGACGCTAACTCCTGTGCGGTCCTGAGCGCCATCGGCAAACAATCTCCTGACATCAACCAGGGCGTTGACCGTGCCGATCCGCTGGAACAGGGCGCGGGCGACCAGGGTCTGATGTTTGGCTACGCAACCAACGAAACCGACGTGCTGATGCCAGCACCTATCACCTATGCACACCGTCTGGTACAGCGTCAGGCTGAAGTGCGTAAAAACGGCACTCTGCCGTGGCTGCGCCCGGACGCGAAAAGCCAGGTGACTTTCCAGTATGACGACGGCAAAATCGTTGGCATCGATGCTGTTGTGCTTTCCACTCAGCACTCTGAAGATATCGACCAGAAATCGCTGCAAGAAGCGGTAATGGAAGAGATCATCAAGCCGATTCTGCCGGCTGAATGGCTGACTTCCGCAACCAAATTCTTCATCAACCCGACCGGACGTTTTGTTATCGGCGGCCCGATGGGTGACTGCGGTCTGACTGGTCGTAAAATTATCGTAGATACCTACGGCGGCATGGCACGTCACGGTGGCGGCGCGTTCTCTGGTAAAGATCCGTCAAAAGTGGACCGTTCTGCAGCGTACGCAGCACGTTATGTCGCGAAAAACATCGTTGCTGCTGGCCTGGCCGATCGTTGTGAAATTCAGGTTTCCTACGCAATCGGCGTGGCTGAACCGACATCCATCATGGTAGAAACTTTCGGTACTGAGAAAGTGCCTTCTGAACAACTGACTCTGCTGGTACGTGAGTTCTTCGACCTGCGTCCATACGGTCTGATTCAGATGCTGGATCTGCTGCACCCGATCTACAAAGAAACCGCAGCATACGGTCACTTTGGTCGCGAACATTTCCCGTGGGAAAAAACCGACAAAGCGCAACTGCTGCGTGAAGCTGCCGGTCTGAAGTAATCTTTCTTCACCTGCTTTCAAAGGCCAGCCTCGCGCTGGCCTTTTCTTTTACCTCACCGCGGTGGATAGGCGTTCACGCCGCATCCGGCAAAAAGCCGCCCGCGCAATGACATCATTCTTCCTGAACACGTTTTACCCGCAAATCATCATCACGATTGAAACCGATTACACCAGCAACACAGAGCAAATGTTCACAATATTTTCATCGTATGATTCATTTTTTATAATCGTTACATTTCTTTTCAGTTAAGTCTTAAATGCAGATAACTGTGTTTAACCTATGATTATATAACTCAATTATTTTCATACACTTAAATTATAATCATAATGAATGTTAGTGTAAGCGATTACACTGATGTGATTTGCTTCACATCTTTTTACGTCGTACTCACCTATCTTAATTCACAATAAAAAATAACCATATTGGAGGGCATCATGCCTGACGCTAAAAAACAGGGGCGGTCAAACAAGGCAATGACGTTTTTCGTCTGCTTCCTTGCCGCTCTGGCGGGATTACTCTTTGGCCTGGATATCGGTGTAATTGCTGGCGCACTGCCGTTTATTGCAGATGAATTCCAGATTACTTCGCACACGCAAGAATGGGTCGTAAGCTCCATGATGTTCGGTGCGGCAGTCGGTGCGGTGGGCAGCGGCTGGCTCTCCTTTAAACTCGGGCGCAAAAAGAGCCTGATGATCGGCGCAATCCTGTTTGTTGCCGGTTCACTGTTCTCTGCTGCTGCACCGAACGTTGAAGTGCTGATTCTTTCCCGCGTGCTGCTGGGACTGGCGGTAGGTGTGGCCTCCTATACCGCGCCGCTGTACCTCTCTGAAATTGCGCCAGAGAAAATTCGCGGCAGTATGATCTCGATGTATCAGTTGATGATCACTATCGGGATCCTCGGTGCTTATCTTTCTGATACCGCCTTCAGCTACACCGGCGCATGGCGCTGGATGCTGGGTGTGATTATCATCCCGGCAATTCTGCTACTGATTGGCGTCTTCTTCCTGCCAGACAGCCCACGTTGGTTTGCCGCTAAACGCCGCTTTGTTGATGCCGAACGCGTGCTACTGCGCCTGCGCGACACCAGCGCGGAAGCGAAACGTGAACTGGATGAAATCCGTGAAAGTTTGCAGGTTAAACAGAGCGGTTGGGCGCTGTTTAAAGAGAACAGTAACTTCCGTCGCGCGGTGTTCCTGGGTGTACTGTTGCAGGTGATGCAGCAATTCACCGGGATGAACGTCATCATGTATTACGCGCCAAAAATCTTCGAACTGGCGGGATATACCAACACGACGGAACAAATGTGGGGGACCGTGATTGTCGGCCTGACCAACGTACTTGCCACCTTTATCGCAATCGGTCTTGTTGACCGTTGGGGACGTAAACCAACGTTGACGCTGGGCTTCATGGTGATGGCTGTGGGCATGGGCGTACTGGGTACAATGATGCACATCGGTATTCACTCACCGTCGGCGCAGTATTTCGCCATCGCCATGCTGCTGATGTTTATTGTCGGTTTTGCCATGAGCGCGGGTCCGTTGATTTGGGTACTGTGTTCTGAAATCCAGCCGCTGAAAGGCCGCGACTTCGGTATCACCTGCTCCACCGCCACCAACTGGATTGCCAACATGATTGTCGGCGCAACCTTCCTGACTATGCTCAACACGCTGGGCAACGCCAATACCTTCTGGGTTTACGCAGGTCTGAACGTGCTGTTTATCCTGCTGACACTGTGGCTGGTGCCGGAAACCAAACACGTTTCGCTGGAACACATTGAACGTAATCTGATGAAAGGTCGTAAACTGCGCGAAATCGGCGCTCACGATTAATCTCCTCAGGCTTCCTCCCGTCGCGGAGGAAGCCACCTCTTGCAGTCATCTTTTCTTCGCTCTATCCTCTGCCGCTATGAAAACATCCCGTCTCCCTATCGCCATCCAACAGGCTATTATGCGTCGCCTGCGGGAAAAACTCGCCCAGGCCAACCTGAAGCTGGGGCGTAACTATCCGGAGCCAAAACTCTCTTATACCCAGCGTGGCACATCCGCCGGAACGGCCTGGCTGGAAAGCTATGAAATTCGCCTCAATCCGGTGTTGCTGATGGAAAACAGCGAGGCTTTTATAGAAGAAGTGGTGCCACACGAACTGGCGCATTTGCTGGTATGGAAACACTTTGGTCGCGTAGCGCCACATGGCAAAGAGTGGAAGTGGATGATGGAAAGCGTGCTGGGCGTTCCCGCCCGCCGTACGCATCAGTTTGAACTGCAATCCGTGCGCCGTAACACTTTCCCCTACCGTTGCAAATGCCAGGAGCATCAGCTTACCGTACGTCGTCATAACCGCGTGGTACGAGGCGAAGCCGTCTATCGCTGTGTTCACTGCGGCGAACAACTGGTTGCTCAATAACCAGCAGAACTATCAGGAATTTTACTGATCTGGCTGATTGCATACCAAAACAACTTTCGCTACGTTGCTCGCTCGTTTTAACACGGAGTAAGTGATGTACCGTAATTTGTCTGTGGCTGCGGTGGTACTGAGCGCAGCATTATCCGGCACGGCGTTAGCCGAAGGCATCAATAGTTTTTCCCAGGCGAAAACAGCAGCGGTAAAAGTCTACGCTGATGTGCCGGGAACATTTTACTGCGGATGTAAAATCAACTGGCAGGGTAAAAAAGGCATCGTGGATCTGGAGTCGTGCGGGTATCAGGTGCGCAAAAATGAAAACCGCGCCAGCCGCGTAGAGTGGGAACATGTTGTTCCCGCCTGGCAGTTCGGCCACCAGCGTCAGTGCTGGCAGGAAGGCGGTCGTAAAAACTGCGCTAAAGATCCGGTTTATCGCCAAATGGAAAGCGATATGCATAACCTGCAGCCCGCGATAGGTGAAGTGAACGGCGATCGCGGCAACTTTATGTACAGCCAGTGGAATGGCGGCGAGGGCCAGTATGGGCAGTGCGCCATGAAGATTGATTTCAAAGAAAAAGTTGCTGAACCGCCAGCTCATGCCCGTGGTTCCATTGCGAGGATTTACTTCTACATGCGTGACCAGTACAACCTGACACTCTCACGCCAGCAAACGCAGCTGTTTAACGCCTGGAACAAAATGTATCCGGTCACCGACTGGGAGTGTGAGCGTGACGAACGCATCGCGAAGGTGCAAGGCAATCACAACCCGTATGTGCAACGCGCTTGCCAGGCGCGAAAGAGCTAACCTACACTAGCGAAATTCTTTTTGTTAACCCTGCCCCACGCGCGCAACCGCGTGGGGAGACGACGCGGATATTTAACCATGCGTATCCCCCGCATTTATCATCCTGAACCACTCACCAGCAATTCGCAGATCGCGCTTTGTGAAGATGCCGCTAACCATATCGGGCGCGTCCTGCGTATGGGGCCAGGTCAGGCATTACAGTTATTTGACGGCAGCAACCAGGTCTTTGACGCAGAAATCACCAGCGCCAGCAAAAAAAGCGTGGAAGTTAAAGTGCTGGAAGGCCAGGTAGACGATCGTGAATCTCCCTTGCATATTCACCTCGGTCAGGTGATGTCGCGCGGAGAAAAAATGGAATTCACTATCCAGAAATCGATAGAACTTGGCGTAAGCCTCATTACGCCACTTTTTTCTGAACGCTGCGGCGTTAAACTGGATAGTGAACGTCTGAACAAGAAGCTCCAGCAGTGGCAGAAAATTGCAATTGCCGCCTGCGAGCAGTGTGGTCGTAATCGGGTACCAGAAATCCGTCCGGCGATGGATCTGGAAGCCTGGTGTGCAGAGCAAGATGAAGGCTTGAAACTCAATCTTCACCCGCGCGCCAGTAACAGCATCAACACGCTGCCGTTACCAGTCGAACGCGTCCGCCTGCTGATTGGCCCGGAAGGCGGTTTGTCGGCAGATGAAATTGCCATGACTGCCCGCTATCAATTTACTGATATCCTGTTGGGACCTCGCGTTCTGCGTACTGAGACAACTGCGCTCACCGCCATTACCGCGCTACAAGTGCGTTTTGGCGATCTGGGCTAACGGAGAAGAATAATGATCAAGCTCGGCATCGTGATGGACCCCATCGCAAGCATCAACATCAAGAAAGATTCCAGTTTCGCTATGTTGCTGGAAGCACAGCGTCGTGGTTACGAACTTCACTATATGGAGATGGCCGATCTCTATTTGATCAATGGTGAGGCTCGCGCTCGTACCCGTACTTTGAGCGTCGAACAGAACTACGATAAATGGTACGAGTTCACGGGTGAGCAGGATCTGCAACTGGCCGATCTCGACGTGATTCTGATGCGTAAAGATCCGCCGTTTGATACCGAGTTTATCTACGCGACCTATATTCTGGAACGCGCCGAAGAGAAAGGAACACTGATTGTTAACAAGCCGCAGAGCCTGCGCGACTGTAACGAGAAACTGTTTACCGCATGGTTCTCTGACTTAACGCCAGAAACGCTGGTCACGCGCAATAAAGCGCAGTTGAAAGCGTTCTGGGAAAAACACAGCGACATCATTCTTAAGCCGCTGGACGGTATGGGTGGCGCGTCGATTTTCCGCGTGAAAGAAGGCGATCCGAACCTTGGTGTGATTGCCGAAACCTTGACTGAGCACGGCACTCGCTACTGCATGGCACAAAATTATCTGCCAGCGATTAAAGATGGTGACAAGCGCGTGCTGGTGGTGGATGGCGAACCAGTACCGTACTGTCTGGCGCGTATTCCACAGGGAGGCGAAACCCGTGGCAATCTGGCTGCCGGTGGTCGTGGCGAACCTCGTCCGCTAACGGAAAGCGACTGGAAAATCGCCCGTCAGGTAGGACCGACGCTGAAAGAAAAAGGGCTGATTTTTGTTGGTCTGGATATTATCGGTGACCGCCTGACTGAAATTAATGTCACCAGTCCAACCTGTATTCGTGAGATTGAAGCAGAGTTTCCGGTGTCTATCACCGGAATGTTAATGGATGCTATTGAAGCACGATTACAGCAGCAGTAACCCTGTTTAGCGAGAGGGATCTCGTTGAGACTATGAGTGACAGCGCCATACTTTCCACGCATACTGGGCGCTGTTGCTTTTTTGAACCAGGAAACAGAACCTCTGACAATGAATTTACAGCATCACTTTCTTATTGCCATGCCTGCTCTCCAGGATCCGATTTTCCGTCGTTCCGTGGTCTACATTTGCGAACATAATACCAATGGAGCAATGGGGATCATCATTAACAAGCCACTGGAAAATCTCAAAATTGAAGGGATTCTGGAAAAGCTGAAGATCACGCCGGAGCCGCGTGATGAATCTGTCCGTCTGGACAAACCGGTTATGCTTGGCGGTCCGCTGGCTGAAGATCGCGGGTTTATTTTGCATACCCCTCCATCCAATTTTGCGTCCAGCATTCGCATTTCAGATAACACGGTGATGACCACTTCCCGCGATGTGCTGGAAACACTCGGCACCGATAAACAACCTGCTGACGTGATGGTAGCCCTTGGTTACTCCTCCTGGGATAAAGGCCAACTGGAACAAGAAATTCTCGATAACGCGTGGTTAACCGCCCCGGCAGATCTGAATATTCTGTTCAAAACACCGATAGCCGACCGCTGGCGCGATGCGGCAAGGCTGATTGGTGTTGATATTCTCACCATGCCTGGTGTGGCAGGGCATGCCTGATGAGCGGAACATTACTCGCCTTCGACTTCGGCACCAAAAGCATTGGCGTAGCGGTCGGCCAACGCATTACTGGCACCGCTCGCCCGCTGCCCGCAATTAAAGCACAGGACGGTACGCCGGACTGGAACCTTATCGAGCGTTTACTGAAAGAGTGGCAACCAGACGAAATCATCGTCGGTTTGCCGCTGAATATGGACGGCACCGAGCAACCATTGACTGCCAGAGCGCGTAAATTTGCCAACCGTATTCATGGCCGTTTCGGTGTTGAAGTAAAGCTCCATGACGAGCGTCTTAGCACCGTGGAAGCGCGTTCCGGTCTGTTTGAACAGGGCGGCTATCGGGCGCTCAACAAAGGCAAAGTCGACTCTGCCTCTGCGGTTATTATTCTCGAAAGTTATTTCGAGCAAGGATATTAAGGCGATTTAAAAGCCTGGCGGATAGTCGTTACCGTCATCCCGCCATCTTGCCGGATGCGGCGTGAACGCCTTATCCAGCCCACATGTGGCAGCGGTCGTAGGTCTGATAAGACGCATCAGCGTCGCATCAGACGTTCATTGCCGGACGCGGCGTGAATGACTACGTTTGTAGGCCCGATAAGCTTGCGCATCGGGCATGTTTACAATTCGTATCAGGCACAGCAACGTCATAAACGCCCTTCCCCCACCCGCTGTTGATAACTCTGCTGAAACGTTATCATCCCCACCTGCTGCCCGGTTTGAATAACATGCGGTAACTGGTGGGTTTTCCCTTCGCGAATCAAATTCCCCACCGCAGGTGTGTTAATCAGTAATTCAAACAGCGCCACGCGTCCTTCCTGTTTATCCACTTCCAGCTTTTGTGACAACACCGCCCGTAAACTACCTGCCAGTTGATTACGCACGGGATCTTTTTCCTGCGCCGGAAACGAATCCACCAGTCGCTCAACTGCCTGCGCTGCGCCGTGAGTGTGTAATGTCGCCAGCACCAGGTGCCCGGTTTCTGCCGCCGTTAGCGCCAGACGGATTGTCTCGCTGTCACGCAGCTCTCCGAGCAAAATCACATCAGGATCCTCCCGCAATGCGGCCCGCAATCCCGATGCAAACGTCATACAGTGCAAACCAATTTCCCGCTGCTGGATCAAACATCGCTGGCTGGCATAGAGATATTCCACAGGATCTTCCAGCGTCAGAATATGCGCATCGGCATGTTGATTGAGATAGCCAACCATTGCCGCCAGCGTGGTGGATTTACCACTCCCCGTCGCCCCCGTCACCAGAATCAGTCCATTCTCGCTCTTGAGTAATTCCGGCAATACCGGTGGTGCGCCAAGCTGTTCGAGCTGCGGGCAGTGCGAAGGTAACAGCCGTAACGCCAGAGATATGCCTTGCCGCTGCGCGAACGCACTGCCGCGCAATCGCTGGTTTTCCGCCAGCGACACGGCAAAATCCAGCTGACCATTCTCCAGCAATATTGCCCGCTGATCGTCATCCAGCCACTCCCGCAGTAGCTCTTCGACGTCCGGCGCATCAAACGGCGCAGCTTCCATTCTGCCGCGAATGCGCCATCGTGCGGGCCAGGCGCTGCACAGGTGTAGATCAGAGACGTTATGCTTTACACTAAGGGCCACAATTTCTTCCATATTCATACTAAGATCCTCGGAAAATGAACGATATTGCGCATAACCTGGCACAGGTCCGGGACAAAATCTCAGCGGCTGCAACGCGTTGCGGCCGTTCTCCAGAAGAAATTACGCTGCTTGCAGTCAGTAAAACAAAACCTGCGAGCGCCATCGCAGAAGCCATTGATGCCGGGCAGCGTCAATTTGGTGAAAACTACGTTCAGGAAGGGGTAGATAAAATTCGCCACTTTCAGGAGCTGGGCGTAACAGGATTAGAATGGCATTTTATTGGCCCGTTGCAGTCTAATAAAAGCCGCCTGGTGGCAGAGCATTTCGACTGGTGTCATACCATCGACCGTTTGCGTATCGCCACACGCCTGAACGACCAGCGACCGGCAGAACTTTCCCCTCTTAACGTACTGATTCAAATTAATATTAGTGATGAAAACAGCAAGTCAGGGATTCAACTGGCGGAACTGGACGAGCTGGCAGCGGCGGTCGCTGAACTACCGCGTTTACGTCTACGCGGGCTGATGGCAATCCCGGCGCCTGAGTCAGAATATGTAAGGCAGTTTGAAGTTGCACGCCAAATGGCTGTAGCATTTGCCGGACTGAAAACGCGCTACCCGCATATCGACACGCTCTCTCTGGGAATGTCGGACGATATGGAAGCCGCCATTGCGGCAGGTAGCACGATGGTTCGTATCGGCACTGCCATCTTTGGTGCACGTGATTACTCTAAAAAATAAGGAATCTTAAGAACGCCATGAATACGTTGACTTTCCTGCTTTCAACGGTCATTGAGCTGTATACCATGGTGCTGTTATTACGCATCTGGATGCAGTGGGCTCATTGTGATTTTTATAACCCTTTCTCACAGTTTGTGGTGAAGGTGACACAACCGATTATCGGGCCACTGCGCCGCGTTATTCCGGCAATGGGGCCAATTGATAGCGCCTCGCTGCTGGTTGCCTATATTCTCAGTTTCATCAAAGCCATCGTGCTGTTTAAAGTGGTGACCTTCCTGCCGATCATCTGGATTGCCGGTTTATTGATTCTGCTGAAAACCATCGGCCTGCTGATTTTCTGGGTCCTGCTGGTGATGGCGATTATGAGCTGGGTAAGCCAGGGTCGTAGCCCAATTGAATATGTGCTGATTCAACTTGCCGATCCACTGCTGCGTCCGATTCGCCGCCTGCTACCGGCAATGGGTGGGATTGATTTTTCGCCGATGATCCTCGTTCTGCTACTGTATGTCATTAATATGGGTGTCGCAGAAGTGCTGCAGGCGACCGGAAACATGCTGCTGCCGGGGCTGTGGATGGCGTTATGAGTGCCGTAACAGTTAATGATGACGGTCTGGTTTTACGGCTCTATATTCAGCCGAAAGCCAGCCGTGATTCTATTGTCGGTTTACATGGCGACGAGGTAAAAGTCGCCATTACCGCGCCGCCAGTTGACGGTCAGGCCAACAGCCATCTGGTGAAGTTTCTCGGTAAGCAATTCCGGGTTGCCAAAAGCCAGGTGGTGATTGAGAAAGGCGAACTTGGCCGCCACAAACAAATTAAAATCATTAATCCGCAACAAATCCCGCCAGAAATCGCGGCGTTAATTAATTAGGTATCCTATGCAAAAAGTTGTCCTCGCAACCGGCAATGCCGGTAAAGTGCGTGAGCTGGCGTCGCTGCTTAGCGACTTCGGTCTTGATATCGTGGCCCAAACAGACCTCGGCGTAGATTCCGCTGAAGAAACCGGCCTGACATTTATCGAAAACGCGATTCTGAAAGCGCGCCATGCGGCAAAAGTGACCGGTTTACCGGCAATTGCCGACGACTCCGGTCTGGCGGTAGATGCGCTGGGTGGCGCGCCGGGTATTTACTCCGCGCGTTATTCCGGTGAAGACGCGACCGATCAAAAGAATCTGCAAAAACTGCTGGAAACACTGAAAGACGTACCGGACGACCAACGTCAGGCGCGTTTCCACTGCGTGCTGGTATATCTGCGTCACGCGGAAGATCCCACTCCGCTGGTGTGCCACGGCAGCTGGCCGGGCGTGATTACTCGTGAACCAGCGGGTACTGGCGGCTTTGGTTATGATCCAATTTTCTTCGTACCTTCCGAAGGGAAAACCGCTGCCGAACTGACCCGCGAAGAAAAGAGCGCCATTTCTCACCGTGGTCGGGCGTTGAAACTGCTGCTGGACGCTTTACGTAATGGTTAAATTACCGCCGCTGAGTCTCTACATTCACATCCCGTGGTGCGTGCAGAAATGCCCGTACTGCGATTTCAACTCTCACGCGTTGAAAGGGGAAGTGCCGCACGACGATTACGTTCAGCATCTGCTTTGCGATCTGGACAATGATGTGGCTTACGCACAGGACCGTGAAGTAAAGACAATCTTTATTGGCGGCGGTACGCCGAGCCTGCTTTCCGGCCCGGCGATGCAAACGCTGCTGGACGGCGTGCGTGCGCGTTTGCCGCTGGCAGCGGATGCAGAAATTACTATGGAAGCGAACCCTGGTACGGTTGAAGCCGATCGCTTTGTTGATTATCAGCGTGCTGGTGTGAACCGCATCTCTATTGGCGTACAGAGTTTTAGCGAAGAAAAGCTGAAACGACTTGGACGCATTCATGGCCCGCAAGAAGCGAAACGTGCAGCAAAACTGGCAAGCGGACTGGGGCTGCGTAGCTTTAACCTCGATTTGATGCACGGGCTGCCGGATCAATCACTGGAAGAGGCGCTAGGCGATCTGCGCCAGGCCATTGAACTGAATCCGCCGCATCTTTCCTGGTATCAACTGACCATCGAACCCAATACGCTGTTTGGCTCGCGCCCTCCCGTACTGCCGGACGATGATGCGTTATGGGATATTTTCGAACAGGGGCATCAGTTGTTAACCGCGGCAGGTTATCAGCAATATGAAACTTCCGCTTACGCCAAGCCCGGTTATCAGTGCCAGCACAATCTCAACTACTGGCGATTTGGCGACTACATCGGTATTGGCTGCGGCGCGCACGGCAAAGTGACCTTCCCGGATGGGCGCATTCTGCGTACCACCAAAACGCGGCATCCGCGCGGTTTTATGCAGGGGCGGTATCTGGAAAGCCAGCGTGATGTCGAAGCCGCAGATAAGCCGTTTGAGTTCTTTATGAATCGCTTCCGTCTGCTGGAGGCCGCGCCGCGCGTGGAGTTTAGCCAGTATACTGGCCTTTCAGAAGAGGTTATTCGCCCTCAGTTAGACGAGGCTATCGCTCAGGGCTATCTCACAGAATGTGCGGATTACTGGCAGATAACGGAACATGGGAAGTTGTTTTTAAATTCGCTGCTGGAGCTTTTTCTGGCTGAGTAAATTTGTATTGCCGGATGCGGCGTGTACGCAACATCCGGCTACAACTCATGCGTCATCGCAACAATTACTTAATCACCCCATTGCGCCGCAATTGTTCGGTATCTTTTTTCCAGCGTTCATTAGCCTGGTTGATATCGTCAATTTTCATCAAAATCGCGACTTTTTTACTGTTTATTTCTGAAATTTTCATCGTTAACGGATATTGCCCTTTTTCGAGCGTTATCCAGTCATCCTGCAATTTACGGCTAAGTTTTTGTGATTGCAGAAAAGTCTGTCGCCGTTGTTCGTTGATATCGAAATCTCGTTTCTGCTGAATCGGCACTTCATAACACTCTTCACTCTGTTTATGACATGCCGCAATCGCCGGTTGATAAACCTCTTTGTCATATTTAACCGCGAACGCCTCGCTATCATTCTGTTTATTAAACTCATCACGCTGTTGGTGAATTTTTTTAAAGGCATCTTCGCGGGTCATTTGCTTGCCGTTTGCATCTTTTCCCCAATAGGCATCTGCTGCTTTCTGCGCCGCCACCATTTGCTTATCAAGCTCTTTTGCATCCTTTTCCAGCGCAGGAATCGAGTTCTTCTGGGTATTCAACGCTGATTCAAGCTGACTAAAGCGATAATTGAAATCTTCGCTATTTACAATCAGATATTTATTATTCGTTTTAATATCGTCGACCACCCGCCCACTATCGCTGGCTGCCGCCTGAAAAGAGTAAAAGTTCACCGTCCAGCCAGACGCGGGTGTTCCTTTACTGGTTAACATCGCCGAGAATTTTACTGGTTTATCTTTCGTCCAGGTCTGTTCGAGCAGTTCGTAATCTGCCAACTGACCGACCCAGGTATAGAGATCGTCATTGGAAGAGACATCGCCTTCCGCTGACCAGGTGGCCTGATTACCCTTGGCATCAAGATTTTTTAAGGTGATGGCATCAAGCTTGAGAATGCCGTGATACTGCTTTTTGAATTGATCTTTTAAGATATTTTCAGTTGGCGGTTCGCCATCGGCCCAGCTGTAACCTGACGTCAACACGAACAATGCCGTGCCTACAATCCATTGCTTTTTCACCGGAACACCCTCTCGCGGAATAATTTATTTCAGTGATTATCATCAGGGTAATAATAATTGGCAATGGACGTGAGTCTGAAGTGAATAAGCCCCGGCGCGATACCGGGGCGAAGTGATTAGTACTGATTGAAAATCTGCTGGATTTGCTGCGGATCTTTGGTTTGCGTCAGAGCCAGTTGCAGCAGAACGCGCGCTTTTTGCGGGTTCAGCGTGCCGGAGGCAACGAAACCATATTTCGCATCATCCACTTCGGCATCCTGAGTGGTAGCGCCCGTCGGTACGCGGGAAGAACGCACTACCGCAGTGCCGTTTTTCGCGGCGGTTGCCAGAGTGTCAAACACGGATTTATACAGGTTGCCGTTACCCACACCAGCGCTCACGATGCCATCATAGCCCGCATCTACCAGGGCTTTAGCCGGAAGATCGGATGCGTTAGCGTAGTTATAAACAATGCCGACTTTCGGCAGTTCATTCAGCTTAGAGACATCGAACGGCGTGTCGCTGGTGTGCTTACGTGCCGGGGTACGCTGATAGTCAATCTTACCGTTATGAATGTATCCCAGCGGACCGTAGTTAACAGACTTAAAGGTCGCTACGTCGGTGGTGTTGGTTTTGGTGACATCGCGACCGTCCAGTACGGTGTCGTTCATCACTACCAGCACGCCACGATTGGCGGAGGCTTTATCAGCGGCGGTCACTACCGCGTTATACAGGTTGAATGGACCGTCTGCGCTCATGGAGGTGGATGGGCGCATTGCGCCGACCATCACCACCGGTTTGTCGCATTTCACCGTCAGGTCGAGGAAGTAAGCAGTCTCTTCCATCGTGTCGGTACCGTGGGTAATAACGAAGCCGTCAGTTTTATCGCAGTCAGTGTTAATTTTTTTCGCCAGTGTCAGCCAGACATTATCGTTCATGTCCTGGGAGCCGATATTAACGACCTGCTCGCCTTTAACGTTCGCAATGTCCTTCAGCTGCGGCACCGCATTGACCAGATTTTCTACGCCAACTTTACCCGCTGTGTAGTTAGATTTGGTTGCGGAGTCACCACCACCGGCAATCGTCCCGCCAGTCGCTAAAATGGTGATATTGGGTAATGCCAATGCTGCACCACTAAAACCCATAACCAGTGCGGCAAGTGCCGTCTTTTTGAAAAACTCCATTTCATTCCTCCAGTTACGTGAACGCTACGTATTATCCCTTAGCTTTGTATAGGAAATTTGACGTTAAACAATTTACTTTGTGAATAGATTTTGGAGATCTATAAAGTTAGAGGCAGGTAACAAAATGAAGAATTAAACGGCATAAAAAATCATTATGCCGTCTTAAACTAGAGGATTATTTCAAATTTCCGACCAGGGCTTTACGGCTGTCTTCCAGAGTCACAACACGGCTACAAACATCTTTGCCAAATTGCTGGAAATCTTTTTCCTGTTTTTTCCACTCGGTCTGGATTGAGGATTGCAGTCCCCCCAGGCTTCCCAGCACATTCTGTAACGGGTTGCCGCCGCTTTTCAGCACCGCTTTCGCGCCCATTTCGTTAATGCTGTCCTGCAAAATTCCGCCCATCGCCTGATTCACTAACTGCTGACCTTCGGCGCGAACCTGATCAATGGCTTTATAGTGAAACGTCAGGCCATCGCTGCGCGTTTCGATAATGCGGTTCATCTGCTCTTTCAGCTGCGCATCAAGTTTGGTCAGACGGCTGCGCATTTTGCTGCTTTCGCCCATCTCCTGAACGATAATTTTATCCAGCGCAACGCGTGCTTTCTCTACGCGGCTTTTCGCACCTTCATCAATCCACGGCAGCGTGCTGCGCAGTTCGGCCTGATAATCCTTCGCCTGCTCGCGCTGGGCGGCGTTCAGTGAATATTGCTTGCCGTTGTACATCACATTGCCGTCTGGCGTGATCACCAGATTGCCGTTTTCGCCCTTCACCTGCACGGTTTGCGGGCTGACAATCACATCGTCACGCGGCGTGACGCTGCACTGGTAGTCGGCGTGAGCGGTCATTGCCGTCACTGAAAGTGCTGCCGCCAGCAGCATTTTGCGCATCATAGTCTTCCCTCAAGAACAAATCAGGCCAGCATTTGCTGGCCCCAGATTGATAACAAAGTACACGTTGTCCATGCCGGATGCGGCGTAAATGCTTTATCCGGCCTACTCGATCGTGCATCTTTGTAGGCCTGATAAGCGTAGCGCATCAGGCAGTTTTGCATTTGTCATCGCCCGTATGCTTTATTAGTCCCACCAAACGTCGAAAAGTTCGCTGGTGCGTACCTCATCCAGTTTGCGCTCTTCCAGCCACTTACGCACAATCGCCTGATGTTCTTCGGTGCATTTGCCGATTTCCTGCATGCAGATCAGACCTTCCCAGGCCAGATAACCGCTGCCGTCAAAGGCCAGTTTGTTCGGTTCGATAACCTCGTTAATAAAGTCATCAACGGTTTTATCAATCTGCTCTTCCGATGTACCTTCCGGGAATCGCCATGCCACCGAAAATCCTAATTCCTGGAATTCGTCGATGTGCATTTTTTTACGCAGACGACGGCTACGGTTCTTTGCCATTATTTCACCCTCTCGAACATTAAGTCCCATACTCCGTGACCAAGACGATGACCACGTTGTTCAAATTTCGTCACCGGACGTGATGCCGGACGCGGTACGTAATCATTGCTCTCTGACAGGTTTTTATAACCGTCAATAGAAGACATCACTTCGAGCATATGTTCCGCATAAGGTTCCCAGTCGGTCGCCATATGGAATACGCCACCCAGCTGCAGTTTGCTTTTTACCAGTTCGGCAAACGGTACCTGAACGATACGGCGTTTATTATGGCGCGCTTTGTGCCACGGATCAGGGAAAAAGAGTTGCACCATGCGCAATGAATTGTCAGGAATCATTTTATGCAGCACTTCGACCGCGTCGTGACACATCACGCGCAGGTTGCTTAAGCCCTCTTCATGCGCGGAAGCCAGGCAAGCCCCAACGCCCGGTGAATGCACTTCAATGCCGAGGAAGTCCTGCTCAGGGCGATCTTTAGCCATTGCCACCAGCGACGCCCCCATGCCAAAACCAATCTCAAGCGTCACCGGCGCTTCACGGCCAAACAGCGTCGGGAAATCCAGCATATCTTCGCTGAACTCAACGCCCATCACCGGCCAGTAGTTTTCCAGCGCATGTTCCTGGCCTTTGGTCAGTCGCCCCTGGCGGCGCACAAAACTACGGATACGGCGCAGTGGGCGGCCGTTTTCATCAAATTCCGGTGAGATGACGTCGTTTTTCATAAAGATTTAGTCGCTTGTGAAAGTGTTCTGAAAACGGGCATTATCCAAAGTTAGTTGCCGGATGCAAGCATGATAAGGCCGTGGCTGCGGAAAGTTCCGGTTTACACCCCGCCGCGGCTGTGCTGCAATCTTGCCCCCAACAACAGTGAATTCGGTGACCATGCAAGCGTCGCAATTTTCAGCCCAGGTTCTGGACTGGTACGATAAATACGGGCGGAAAACGCTGCCCTGGCAAATTGACAAGACGCCCTACAAAGTATGGCTCTCAGAAGTGATGTTGCAACAAACTCAGGTTGCGACCGTAATCCCCTATTTTGAACGCTTTATGGCGCGCTTCCCGACGGTGACCGATCTCGCCAACGCGCCGCTCGACGAAGTTCTCCACTTGTGGACCGGGCTTGGCTATTACGCCCGCGCGCGCAATCTGCATAAAGCGGCACAACAAGTTGCCACCTTACACGGCGGTAATTTCCCGGAAACCTTTGAAGAAGTCGCGGCGTTACCGGGCGTCGGGCGTTCCACTGCTGGCGCGATTCTCTCACTTTCTCTGGGTAAGCACTTTCCGATTCTCGACGGTAACGTCAAACGCGTGCTGGCGCGCTGCTATGCTGTAAGCGGCTGGCCTGGGAAAAAAGAGGTCGAGAATAAATTATGGAGTTTGAGCGAGCAGGTGACGCCCGCGGTTGGCGTGGAGCGGTTTAATCAGGCGATGATGGATTTAGGTGCGATGATTTGTACGCGTTCGAAGCCGAAATGCTCGCTCTGCCCGCTGCAAAACGGTTGTATTGCCGCCGCCAATAATAGCTGGTCGCTTTATCCGGGCAAAAAGCCGAAACAGACGCTGCCGGAGCGCACCGGCTACTTTCTGCTGTTACAGCACGAAGATGAAGTATTGCTGGCGCAGCGTCCGCCGAGCGGATTGTGGGGCGGTTTATACTGTTTCCCACAGTTTGCCGACGAAGAAAGTTTGCGGCAATGGCTGGCACAACGGCAGATTGCTGCCGATAACCTGACGCAACTGACCGCGTTTCGGCATACCTTCAGCCATTTCCACTTAGATATTGTGCCTATGTGGCTTCCCGTGTCGTCATTCACCGACTGCATGGATGAAGGCAATGCGCTCTGGTATAACTTAGCGCAACCGCCGTCAGTTGGCCTGGCGGCTCCCGTGGAGCGTTTGTTACAGCAGTTACGCACTGGCGCGCCGGTTTAGCGCGTGAGTCGATAAAGAGGATGATTTATGAGCAGAACGATTTTTTGTACTTTCCTGCAGCGTGAAGCAGAAGGTCAGGATTTTCAGCTGTACCCCGGCGAACTGGGAAAACGCATCTATAACGAGATCTCCAAAGAAGCCTGGGCGCAGTGGCAGCACAAACAAACCATGCTGATTAATGAAAAGAAACTCAACATGATGAATGCCGAGCACCGCAAGCTGCTGGAGCAGGAGATGGTTAACTTCCTGTTCGAAGGTAAAGAGGTGCATATCGAGGGCTATACGCCGGAAGATAAAAAATAAAAACAGTGCCGGAGCACGCCTCCGGCAACTTGCATAAAAACAAACACAACACGCACCCGGAATGATGAAAAAATATCTCGCGCTGGCTTTGATTGCGCCGTTGCTCATCTCCTGTTCGACGACCAAAAAAGGCGATACCTATAATGAAGCCTGGGTCAAAGATACCAACGGTTTTGATATTCTGATGGGGCAATTTGCCCACAATATTGAGAACATTTGGGGATTCAAAGAGGTGGTGATCGCCGGTCCTAAGGACTACGTGAAATACACCGATCAATATCAGACCCGCAGCCACATCAACTTTGATGACGGCACGATTACTATCGAAACCATCGCCGGGACAGAACCTGCCGCGCATTTGCGCCGGGCAATAATCAAAACATTATTGATGGGCGACGATCCGAGTTCGGTCGATCTCTATTCCGACGTTGATGATATTACGATTTCGAAAGAACCTTTCCTTTACGGTCAGGTGGTGGATAACACCGGGCAGCCGATTCGCTGGGAAGGCCGTGCGAGTAACTTCGCGGATTATCTGCTGAAAAACCGCCTCAAAAGCCGCAGCAACGGGCTGCGTATCATCTACAGCGTGACCATTAACATGGTGCCGAACCACCTTGATAAACGTGCGCACAAATATCTCGGCATGGTCCGCCAGGCATCACGGAAATATGGCGTTGATGAGTCGCTGATTCTGGCGATTATGCAGACCGAATCTTCCTTTAACCCGTATGCGGTCAGCCGTTCCGATGCGCTGGGATTAATGCAGGTGGTACAACATACTGCCGGGAAAGATGTGTTCCGCTCACAGGGGAAATCCGGCACGCCAAGCCGCAGTTTCTTGTTTGATCCTGCCAGCAATATTGATACCGGCACCGCGTATCTGGCGATGCTGAATAATGTTTATCTCGGCGGAATTGATAACCCAACGTCGCGGCGTTATGCCGTCATCACCGCCTATAACGGTGGTGCAGGCAGCGTATTACGCGTCTTCTCGAACGATAAAATTCAGGCTGCCGCTATTATAAATACTATGACGCCGGGCGATGTTTATCAGACGCTGACAACCCGCCATCCGTCTGCGGAATCTCGTCGCTATCTTTATAAAGTGAACATGGCGCAGAAATCTTACCGCCGCCGATAATTTCATCTTTGCCTCTGACAATACTCCGAGACAAAGTGTTATACGCATCACAATTTTGCCTTGCAAATTGAGTTTATTTGCAATTATTTGCTACGGATAACAAAAAAACAGTCAGTGAAGTTGATAGAATCGCATCATCTTGCACGGTCAAATGTGCTTTTTAAAACACTCATCCGCATCACGATGTGAGGAAATTAACATGAATCTTAAGCTGCAGCTGAAAATCCTCTCTTTTCTGCAGTTCTGTCTGTGGGGAAGTTGGCTGACGACCCTCGGCTCATATATGTTCGTTACCCTGAAGTTCGACGGTGCTTCCATTGGCGCTGTTTATAGCTCGCTGGGTATCGCTGCGGTCTTTATGCCCGCTTTGCTGGGGATTGTGGCCGACAAATGGTTAAGTGCGAAATGGGTGTATGCTATTTGTCACACCATCGGCGCAATCACCCTCTTCATGGCGGCACAAGTTACCACTCCGGAGGCGATGTTCCTCGTGATATTGATTAACTCGTTTGCTTATATGCCAACGCTTGGGTTAATCAACACCATCTCCTACTATCGCCTGCAAAATGCAGGAATGGATATCGTGACTGATTTCCCGCCAATCCGTATCTGGGGTACTATCGGCTTTATCATGGCGATGTGGGTTGTGAGCCTGTCTGGCTTTGAATTGAGCCACATGCAGCTATATATTGGCGCAGCACTCTCCGCCGTTCTGGTGCTGTTCACCTTTACGCTGCCGTATATTCCGGTTGCTAAACAGCAAGCTAATCAGAGCTGGACGACGCTGCTCGGCCTCGATGCATTCGCGCTGTTTAAAAACAAGCGTATGGCGATTTTCTTCATCTTCTCGATGCTGCTGGGCGCGGAACTGCAGATTACCAACATGTTCGGTAATACCTTCCTGCACAGCTTCGACAAAGATCCGATGTTTGCCAGCAGCTTCATCGTGCAGCATGCGTCAATCATCATGTCGATTTCGCAAATCTCTGAAACCCTGTTCATTCTGACCATCCCGTTCTTCTTAAGCCGCTACGGTATTAAGAACGTAATGATGATCAGTATCGTGGCATGGATCCTGCGTTTTGCACTGTTTGCTTACGGCGACCCGACTCCGTTCGGCACCGTACTGCTGGTTCTGTCGATGATTGTTTACGGCTGTGCGTTCGACTTCTTCAACATCTCTGGTTCGGTGTTTGTCGAAAAAGAAGTTAGCCCGGCGATTCGCGCCAGTGCGCAAGGGATGTTCCTGATGATGACCAACGGCTTCGGCTGTATCCTCGGTGGCATCGTGAGCGGTAAAGTGGTTGAGATGTACACCCAAAACGGCATTACCGACTGGCAGACCGTATGGCTGATTTTCGCAGGTTACTCCGTGATTCTGGCCTTCGCATTCATGGCGATGTTTAAATACAAACACGTTCGTGTCCCTGCCGGTACACAAACTGTTAACCACTAATTACGCAAAGAAAAACGGGGCGCCAGAAGGTGCCCCGTTTTTTATTCTTACTTCAACACATAACCGTATAACCGTTTCATTCCATCCGCATCGGTTTCGCTATAGACACCTTGTAGCTCCGGCGAAAATCCCGGCAGCAAATTCACGCCTTCTTCCAGCGCAAGGAAATAACGCTGGACCGCTCCGCCCCACATTTCTCCTGGCACCACGCAAAGCACGCCAGGTGGATACGGCAGCGCGCCTTCCGCCGCAATTCGCCCTTCGGCATCACGAATGCGCACCAACTCCACTTCACCACGAATATAAGCGCTATGCGCGTCCTGGGGATTCATCACCACTGGCGGGAAGCTCTGCTGGCGGAACATCGCTTTTTGCAGGTCTTTGACGTCGAAACTGACATACAGATCGTGCATCTCCTGACACAACTGGCGCAGGGTATAGTCGCGATAGCGCACCGGGTATTTGTTATAAACGCTCGGCAAGACTTCAGACAGCGGCGAGTCATCTTCAATATGCTGTTCAAACTGCACCAGCATCGCCACCAGCTGTGCCAGCTTCTCGTGGCTTTCAGCCGGAGTTAATAAGAACAGAATGGAGTTGAGATCGCACTTCTCCGGCACAATGCCGTTCTCACGCAGATAGTGCGCCAGAATCGTCGCTGGAACGCCAAAATCGCTATATTCGCCGGTTTCGGCATCGATACCCGGCGTAGTGAGTAACAGCTTGCAGGGATCAACAAAATATTGGTCCGCGGCATATCCTTCAAAGCCGTGCCACTTCGCCCCCGGCTCAAAACTGAAAAAACGGCGGTCGCTGGCTAACACTGACGTCGGATAATCCTGCCACAATTTGCCATCAATAACAGGTGGAATAAACGGGCGGAACAGCTTACAGCGCGCAAGAATCGCTTTCCGCGCTTCAATCCCTATCTCAACACACTCAGCCCACAGCCGACGCCCACTCTCCCCTTCATGAATTTTGGCGTTAACGTCCAGCGCAGCAAACAGCGGGTAAAACGGGCTGGTTGAAGCATGGAGCATAAAAGCATTATTCAGCCGTTTATGCGGGCAAAACCGCGCCTGCCCGCGAATATGGTTATCTTTTTTATGAATCTGCGATGTCTGCGAGAATCCCGCCTGCTGTTTGTGCACCGACTGGGTAACAAAGATCCCAGGATCGCTTTCGTTAAGCTCTAACAGCAACGGTGAGCAATCCGCCATCATCGGGATAAACTGTTCGTACCCGACCCACGCGGAATCAAACAGAATGTAATCACACAGATGCCCAATGGTATCGATCACCTGGCGGGCGTTGTAGATAGTGCCGTCATAGGTTCCCAGCTGAATAATCGCCAGGCGGAACGGGCGCGGCAGTTCGGCTTTTTCTGGCGCAACGTCGCAAATTTGCTGGCGCAGATACTCTTCATTAAAACAGTGCGCATCAATCCCGCCGATAAACCCGAATGGGTTGCGTGAGGCTTCCAGATACACCGGCGTCGCCCCCGCCTGAATCAGCGCACCGTGATGATTCGACTTATGGTTGTTACGGTCGAAGAGCACCAGATCACCACGCGTTAACAGTGCATTCGTCACAACCTTATTCGCCGCCGATGTGCCGTTCAGCACAAAATAGGTTTTATCGGCATGAAAGACTTTGGCAGCGAATTTCTGCGCATCCTTTGCGGAACCTTCATGAATAAGCAAATCGCCCAGTTTTACGTCAGCGTTACACATATCGGCGCGAAAGACGTTCTCGCCAAAGAAATCGTAAAAATGGCGTCCGGCAGGATGCTTTTTAAAGAACGCACCATGTTGATGCCCAGGACAAGCAAAGGTGCTATTGCCCATCTCAACGTACTGGGTCAGCGTGTCATAAAATGGCGGCAGCAAATTCTCTTCATACTGACAGGCTGCGGATTCCAGCTCCAGCCACTGCTGCTCATTGCCGTTGATGATAGCCGTAACGCCCGCGGGCAATTCAACCGCATCTTCAGAATACAAAAACACCGGCAGATGAAAACCGGTGCGCTTAAGTAACGCAAGAATGCCGCTACGACTATCCGCAGCGGTAATGACGACTGCCGCGACGTCCGTAAAATCAGTATCTTCCAGCGCCACCACGCGGCGATGGGTAGAAAGTCGGGAAACCAGTTCACCACTGGCGGCAATACTCATTGATTTCATAAGCGCAAAACCCGTTTCGGGGAAGTAAAAATACCGGGCAAGGTGGAACCCCCTGCCCCATGAGATGTGGGTCAAACTGGTCACCAGCTCCGACCGCCAGACATCAGTAAAAGCAGAAACGCTCTGATTTTACTGTTGCCCTGCAGTGAGCATACGTTAACGTCACCGCATAAAAAGCAGCGTCACAGAACAGGAGACATTTCGCGCGAAACGGCGATAAGCGAAAGAATGTAAGGAGGCGGCGTGCATCAGGCAAGCTCCGTACAGGAAGGAGAAAATTCGCGCAATCATGGCACTTTTCGCTAACGCGTGCAAGCCAGGACTTTGCGACCAGACAAGCAATCGACGGGGCAAAAAGTTCATAATAAAAACATCAAACAACACAATTAACAGGAACTATTGTGGTCATCGGCCCTTTTATCAACGCAAGTGCAGTATTACTGGGTGGCGCCCTCGGCGCACTGCTTAGCCAACGCTTACCGGAACACATCCGCGTCTCTATGACGTCCATTTTTGGCCTGGCGTCGCTGGGAATTGGTATTTTACTGGTCGTGAAATGTGCCAACCTTCCGGCGATGGTTTTAGCTACGCTACTCGGGGCATTAATCGGCGAAATTTGTCTGCTGGAAAAAGGCGTCAACACTGCGGTCGCTAAAGCGCAGAATCTGTTTCGTCACTCGAGCAAGAAATCTGCGCATGAATCTTTTATTCAGAATTTTGTCGCAATTATTGTCCTGTTTTGTGCCAGCGGCACCGGGATCTTCGGCGCGATGAATGAAGGGATGACAGGCGATCCGAGTATTTTAATCGCCAAGTCATTTCTTGATTTCTTTACAGCGATGATCTTCGCCTGTTCACTTGGCATTGCGGTATCGGTGATTAGTATTCCATTGCTCATCATCCAGTTAACGCTGGCGTGGGCTGCTGCGCTGATATTACCGCTGACCACACCGTCGATGATGGCGGACTTCAGCGCCGTAGGTGGTTTATTGCTGCTGGCAACCGGCTTACGCATCTGCGGCATAAAAATGTTCCCGGTGGTCAATATGCTTCCAGCCCTCCTTCTGGCAATGCCGCTTTCCGCCGCCTGGACCACCTGGTTTGCCTGACATTACGAGCGATAACGGCAAACTGATGATAGATTGTGCAGTCTGCCGTAAATTGAAGAAATTTGATTGACGAGACGAGGCGAATCAGGTTTAATGCGCCCCGTTGCCCGGATAGCTCAGTCGGTAGAGCAGGGGATTGAAAATCCCCGTGTCCTTGGTTCGATTCCGAGTCCGGGCACCAAAATTTAGTTTCATGGCGTTCTTATAAGTCCTGAAACGTTAGAGAATCAGTAAGTTAAAGAAACCTGATGGTACTGAAAAGTTCCGTCAGGTTTTTTGACATCCAGAGTTTTTGGGGGCTTAATTGGGGGCCTGTTGGTTCGATAAACTCTGGAGCCCCCCGCGATGCCACTCACCGATACCGCCATCCGTAACGCCAAACCGCTCGATAAACCTTACAAGCTCAGTGACGCGCAGGGTCTTTACCTGCTGATTAAGCCCAACGGTTCTAAACTCTGGCAACTTAAGTACCGCTTTGGCGGCAAGGAGAAGAAGCTGGCGTTTGGCGCTTACCCAACCGTAACGCTAGCGAATGCACGCAAGCTGCGCGAAGAAGCTCGTGCCGTACTCAGCGCGGGCGACGATCCGGGGGTGAAAAAGCAGCAGGAAAAGCAGGCGAAGAAAAGCGGTAATACCTTTGAAGAAATCGCCCGTAAATGGGTGGCAGGCAATATCCGCTGGACTGAGGCGCACGCAGCCAAAGCTCTGCGCTCGCTTGAGCTGCACGTATTTCCGCTGATTGGCAAAATTCCCGTTGCCGACCTGAAAACCGCCGATCTGCTGATCCCGCTGCGGGTGGCGGAGAGAAAGGGCAATCTGGAGACCGCCGCGCGGATACAGCAGCGCACCACGGCGATCATGCGCTACGCGGTTCAGGAGAGCCTGATCGCCAGCAACCCGGCCAACGATCTTACCGGTGCCATCGCGCCACCGCCGAAGAATCACTACCCTGCCCTGCCGCTGGAAAAGATGCCGGAGTTGCTGGAGCGCTTCGAGAGCTATTCTGGCAGGCTGTTAACCCGTCTGGCGGTACAGCTTAACCTGCTGATCTTTATTCGCTCCAGCGAGTTGCGTTTTGCCCGCTGGACGGAGATCGATCTGGATGGCGCAATGTGGACTATCCCCGCCGGGCGTGAGCCGATTCCGGGTGTGCGTTATTCAGAGCGTGGCGCGAAGATGAAAACGCCGCATCTGGTGCCGCTGTCAAAACAGGCGGTGACAGTGCTGAAACAGCTAAAGCTGCTGTCCGGCAACAGTGAACTGCTGTTTCCCGGCGACCACGATCCGCGTAAGCCGATGAGCGAAAACACCATCAACAAGGCGCTGCGGGTGATGGGCTACGACACAAAGGTGGACGTGTGCGGTCACGGCTTCCGCACGATGGCCTGTAGCGCGCTGATTGAGTCCGGACGCTGGTCGAAAGATGCCGTGGAGCGGCAGATGAGCCATCAGGAGCGTAACAACGTGCGGGCGGCGTATATCCACAAGGCGGAGCACCTCGACGAACGCACGCAGATGATGCAGTGGTGGTCGGACTATCTCGACGCCTGTCGGCAGAAGTTTGTTGCGCCATACCGGTATGACAGGCTGGTACAGGTGGCCTGAATGAGTTAACGAGCCGCAACGGAAAGCAGATCTCAGCGGATCTGCTTTTTATTTGCACCAGTTCAACCGGATAATCACCGTTCTGCGCCAGTTCCGGCCCTTTCAGCCCTTTGGCCTTTTCCGGTCTGGCGCTGTTACCCTTAATATTCCTTTACCTTTCGCCTTTTGCTTTTCATGATTGCACCAGAACAGGAAATTATGCCTCGCCCCGCCGCCCGTACACCTGCGCCACATAACGCCCGCGCCCGTCACCGTGGCCCAAATCCATCGCCGTCATTGCCAGCGCCTCTTTTTCGCTGAATCCCTGTGCCAGATAATGGCGGATCGCGTCCTGCGCCCAGGCGTAGCGCAGTGAGTGAGGAGAATATGCGCCAGTCAACCCGACGTTGACGGCCTGTTTGTGCCAGTAGTTCATGGCCGATTTTAGATCGGGCCTGTCGATCAGCCTGCCGCCACGCAGTCCTGCGACAGTTAACGCATTCTCCAGTGCCTTGCGAACTGCGCCAGCATCCAGAATGACCGTTTCGCGGGGCCGACCGCCTTTGGTGCCATAGACCACGGTAAGCCGCGTTTCGCCACGTTCAATGGCCTGCTTCCACGTTCTCAGAGACTGCACACTTTGCACCGCCTCCTGCGAGCGTAATCCCATCAGTCGCGCCAGTTCCAGCGCCGCCGCCAGCCCTGTATCCTGAGCGCGGGCAGCTTCCAGTACCTTGCTGTAATATTCCGGCGTGATGGCCTGCCGCGTACCATTACGCGATGCGCCCGCCAGCCCTAACGATTTGTTGGTCAGTCGTGAATGTTCTGCTACCTGACTGCGCCCCGCCTGAAGCAGTACGGCCCGCAGCGCCGCCATTTCGTTTTGCAGTGTTCGCGGGCCTATCTCCTGCGCCAGCCTGTCATGAATGTAACTTTCGATATGACGAACCTTAACCTGTGCCACCCACTGGATCTGGATATTCAGCGAGCGTAAATGGCGGCTGAACCGCTGCACAATGTGAATGCGGTTATCCACCGTTTTAAAACTGCCGCCCGCTTTTTTCGCCAGCACCTTCATTTCACCGCCTAATTTGCCCATAGCTACCCCTTGCTGCTGTTAAAAAGCACAATCTGGCCCCGGCGTATGCTTTATGGCTGCGCCAGAACGATACCTTCACGCCGGGGTGGCAGGTTGTTGAGGTGTAGGGAGTTTCAGACTGTACGCGGTACAAGCTGCCTGCGTGAGCAGGACATTCTCCGGGGCATCATGCCCCCCTCGGTATCGATCTTTTTCTCCTCTTCTGAACCGACAGCGGCCTGAAAACGGCGTGTCAGTGTGGGGGATTGAGGGCGCAGGCCAGACTTTCCGTGGTCTGCGTCGGCGTGGTGGAACGGCGTCACTTTGCCGCTTTGCGCGACGAAAGTGACGCCTGGTTTAGCGTTGCGCTCCGAGAACGCAAATTCTGGTGCAGTTTTACGGCCACGCGGCAGCAAAGCCTTGCGGCAATGCAGGCCGCAGCCCGTAAAAGTTAAGGCCCTGGTGTGGCAGCAAGTACAAGGGTTACCGGATCGTTTCCGGCGTAGTGCAGCATTGACCAGAGATCTGGCGCAGGAAAAGGGGCTGAAATTCAGCAGGTGTAAGTGGAACTAGAAATCGGGTGATTTCTGGTCGAGTAGAATTGCAGCCGGTGAACTGGCGCAGTGAAAGAATGTATCGAGTGTGACTCCGAGCCTCCGCCGCGATGTTCTGCGGCCCGGTGTTTGCAGAGGTCTGCACCGGTCAAGGGATCAACCATCTCCTGACGAATCAGGCGCTTCTTTCAGGTCATGAAGCATTGGGAGCTGCCGAAGCAGCGGAGTGCAGGAGGAAGATTACACCCGATTTACGAGGATGAAAAGGGGAAACCTTTTTTCTGGAAATTGAGTTATTTGTGGATTTTTTCACGATTTTATGGATGGCAGTCTGCCGCACTTCGCTTGCCTTCTCCCGATCTTCTGACAGCAAAGCCGTCAGAAGATCGGGAGAGACGATTTAACAATTTTCAGGCTTACGGTAGCGAGAAGGCCAGATTTGCTCTGGCGCAACACCCAGCGCGTCGGCGATCAACCTCTCACCTTTGGGCCAGTGTCTTATCAGCGCATTTGCCAGCGTGGAGGACGCCAACCCTGCGTTGCGGGAAACGGCGGACAGCGACGTTCCGCGCTTTTTCAGCGCCGCGATAATATCGGCTGAATGCCAGTCCGGTTGCATCATGCAGCCACCTCGTCAATAAACTTCACACCGTCGGCGGTACGCAGCCAGCGCGGGGCTTTCATTTCCGCCGCGAAGTAGTTGATCAGGTCATAAAGCAGCCAGCTAAGGAATTTCTCCGTTTCTGAGGAAAATCCCTGCCCCGCCAGCGTCTGCGTCAGGGCAAGGCAGTAGTTGCAAAGCTCTGTGCATTCTGGCCCAAACTGAGGGGAATTAGCAGGAAGGGTATCAACGGTCAGGCTTTCAACAAGATAAGGAGGGACGGGTTCTAACAGCGTGGGCCGGAGCAGCTAAGTCTGCCACAGAGCGCCATTTTTAATGCCAGATCTTTACTTTCAATCAGGGTTTCAGCGAAGTTTTCGCAGTGGCTGGCAAGGACGGTGAAATCCGTGGCGGCGTTGAAGGGAACGGAAAGTAACGGGTGTGTCTGGATTGGGGTAGTAGCCATAGTGGCAGCCTCGTTGATTAGGTTTTGCAAACCTCACCAGACCGCTGCTAAACGGGGTGGTGAGACGTAACAGGGTTAGCAGACCGGCATCAACGGAACCGGCGAGCGCGAACGCTCCCCCGCTACGCCCCACCATAATATGGGCGTATGAAGGACACAAAAAAACCGCACTACGGAAAACGGCGGCTGTCCGCGTTGATAGTCAGGCTGCTAAACCCGGCACCTGAATTTGCAGGTGCTTCGATATGCTACAGCTAAGGAAAATCAACGGCAAGGAGATTTATCGGGATCGTTTTTCTATTTGCGAAGTAGTACGCAAAATTCATTACATAAACAAGACGAATGTATATATTCTCTATAAGGACGGTTAGAAAATCAATTTTCCCTTTAAATATAATATGTTAGGTTTTTTTGCAAGAACTGAGCAAATTTTGTTTTAGATAGCTACAAGATGCAGTACGATTGAGTCTGTTGCTTTACCACTTGAAATTTATAAATAAATACAGAGTGAATGCGGAGAAATGAGAATATGGAGTATTTTTTAGACACCCCAGTTAATATTGTAGGTAATAATAAACTTCGTTCCCCTCAAATTGAGGCATACATTAAGATTGTTGACTATTTTTCTTCAAATGATAATGGCGAAGCTTTAGTTGTACTACCAACAGGAACAGGTAAAAGTGGACTGGTGTCGATAGCTCCATTTGGCATTTGCAAAGGCCGAGTTTTAATAGTCACTCCAGGATTAGTTACTAAGCAAAGTATTATCAAAACACAGGAAGTGTTAAGCGATAATTTTTGGGTTAATTTTGATGTGATATTTAACCCCAGCGATCTTCCGTCGCTTTGTGAATATGAAAATGACATAACAGAAGAAAATTTATATAATAGTAACATCGTTATATCTAATATTCATAAGTTAACCTCATCAAGAAAAACTAGTCTAACAAACCGTGTACCTCCAGATTTTTTCGATATGGTGATCATAGATGAAGCTCACCATGCACCTGCACAAAGCTGGAAAGAGTTATTGGCATATTTCTCAAAGGCAAAAAAATTACACGTAACCGGAACGCCATTCCGGGGTGATAACCAAGAGTTACCCGGAGAACTAATTCACGAAACTCCACTTTCTGAAGTTATGCGTGATAGGTATGTAAAATGGCTTAGGAAAGAAACTGTAAATGCCAGCCAGCTATATTTCACAATGCCTCATGCTCCCGGCGAGAAATTTACCCGTGAACAGGTTCTCGCTCTAAAAGATAAAGAATGGATAGAAAAAAGTGTAGCATTATCAAAAGATTGTTCAATTGAAGTTATAAATCACAGTATTAGCAAGCTAGCAGAATTAAATGATGCTTCAAAAAGCATCCCTCATAAAATATTAGCTGTTGGCTGTAGTATATCTCATGCAGAAGATATAAAGACATGGTATGAAGAAAAAGGACTTAAATGCATAATCGTTCATAGTAATATGGAATATCAAGAAACAGAAAAAGCATTTAAGGATATTGATAACCATTTATGCCAGGTTGTAATCTCAGTGAATATGCTTATGGAAGGTTATGACCATAGGTATTTAACAATTCTAGCTTTGTTTAGGCCATAGAGAAGTATAAATGCTTTCGCACAAATAGTCGGACGAGTTTTACGCGCTATTCCCGAAGAGGAAATAGAAGCCTTCGAAGTAGATAATAATGCTCTTATCATTTATCACCAAGATATTGGCCTCGATGCTATGTGGTCCTCTTTCCAAAAAGAGGTTGATCGGGGAACCCAGCAGCGAATTAAAGACTATAATTTTTCTGATTACGAATACGAAGAAAAGGATAGATCTTTAGCAGGTGTATTCATTGATAACAGTTTTATAAGTGATCAAGACTCTTATCTAAAAGATATTGATTTCAATGAACTTTTCGAGCAAAAAAGAGCCGAAATTGAAGCTCGTGCAAACCAAAAAATTGATAAGTTAAGAGATAATGTTACTGATGGCGAGTTTGATGAAGACGATCTGGCACTGATTAAAGCACAAATGATCGCAAAAGAGACTCGTAAAGTCTCAAATGACGATATTGACCCTAATCTCATATCTAAGAGACCGGAGTTGTATCGTAAAAGAATGCGTGAAACATTAACAAAACGTTCTCGTGATGAAGCAACAAATATTTTAAGTGACTTAAAGTTAGATCCGAAGGGAACTGAGTTGACAAAAATTCTGTCAAGGCACATTAGAACCTTAAGGACAGATACAACCAACGATGGTACACTTGTGATCTATATAAATGCTAAATTGCACAGTCGATTTGGCCCTGTAAATGAAAGGGATAATGATGCTTTAACGATGTCTGTTAATTATCTCCCTAGTATATTCAAAGAGTTAAGGAGCATGTTGTCATGCTAAGCGCCAAAAGTGTGAACCAGCTCATCGACAAAATCGTTTCCGTACACCTTTCAAAAGGTGTGCAGCCTCATGAGCTTGCAGAGGCTGCATTCAATCCAAACTACGACGAAATTGTCATCAAGAAAATCCGAAGTGGCCTTAAAGTCTACGTATCCTTCTTCGAGGAAGAAGATGGACGAAGAACTAACCACACGATGTTGTATACATATAATTCGAAAAAAATATTACAGCGCGTAGAGCAAAAAGTTAATAACGGTAATTTCAAAATTCAATGGGATAGAACCGAAAATTTATCTCATCTGATTAATGAACTTTCATTTAAATTATCTCGTAATTATACGCTTGATTTTATTAATGCCTTGATGTCTACCCTTCCGGTTGAACTTGATCTTGACCCGCTATCTC